>USHW01000004.1 GCA_900554545.1 uncultured Prevotella sp.
ACGACTCATAAATCTACCCTTAATCGTGTATTGGATGATAGTTGCGGATTTTAGGATATATTGATTCCGGCTGCAAATATAGTGAAAAAAACGCGTTCAGGCAAATGTTGAATTGTAAAAAACCGTTACCTGTGAGATGGGTGGCAGCTCCTTTGTAACATGCTGATAATCAGCGGTGTTGCAAAAGGCCGTCTTTCATGTTGCAAAAGGTGGCCTTTTGCAACGTGATTGACGGCCTTTTGGAAGGCGAAAGACGGCCTTCTGGCAAGCCGGGCGGTGCCGACTGACGCAAAAGGCGCAATCCTGAAGCTTCAGGATTGCGCCTTTCCTATGGTCCGCCTTGATTGCCTTTACTCGGCTTCGGCCTCCGCAGCGCGGAAGTTTACAAGGTCTTCGCTGATGAAGTTCTTGACATACGTGTAATGTCCGACAACCTCTTCTTCGGCCATGCGCACATAGACGTTCGCGCTCTTGGTGAAGAGGTGGGGCGCACGGGTGGCGTCGTCGAGGATGAGCAGCGACATGAGGATGTCTCCGGTCATGTCGTACAGGCGGCGTGCGAGGAAGTCGTGAGCCTCCTGGTCGCCCAGTTCCTTGGCGTAGTTGACGGCCTGCTCGTACAGCTCTACCATCTTCTTGACGCGCTCCTGGAGCGGTTTCAGCTCCTCGGCAACCTCGTTTTCAAGCATCTCCTTGATTATTCCGAGGTACGTTCCGTTGGTGATGTAACGTATTGCGGCCACAACCTGCAACTGTGTTGTTCCCTCGTAGATTGAGAAGATGCGCGCGTCGCGGTACAGACGCTGGCTCTTGTATTCCATGATGAAGCCCGAACCGCCGTGTACCTGGATTGCGTCGTAGGCGTTCTGGTTGACGTATTCGGAGTTCATACCCTTTGCAACGGGCGTGAAGGCGTCGGCCAGCTTTGTGTATTTCTTAAGCTCCTGGCGCTCTTCGGGTGTCAGCTTGCGCTCGCGCGAGATGTCTTCGAGAGCTTTGTATATGTCGACGTAGCGCGCCGTCATGTACAGGATGCTTCGGCCTGCGTCAAGTTTCGCCTTCATGCGTGCCAGCATGTCGTAGACAGCCGGGAAGTTGATGATGGCCTTGTCGAACTGCTTGCGCTCCTTGGCGTATGCCAGCGCCTCGTTGTAAGCCTCCTGGCTTACGCCCACGCTCTGTGCGGCGATGCCCAGACGCGCGCCGTTCATCAGAGCCATGACATACTTGATGAGGCCCATACGGGTGCTTCCGCACAGTTCGGCCTTCGCGTTTTTGAACACAAGTTCGCACGTGGGAGAGCCGTGAATGCCCAACTTGTTCTCTATGTGGCGCACGGTCACGCCGCCGTTGCGTTTGTCATAGATGAACATTGACAGTCCGCGGCCGTCGTGTGTGCCTGCCTCGCTGCGTGCGAGGACGAGGTGGATGTCCGAATCTCCGTTCGTAATGAAACGCTTTACGCCGTTGAGCAGCCAGCAGCCCTGCTCCTCGCTGTACGTAGCTTTGAGCATAACGCGCTGCAAGTCGGAACCTGCGTCAGGCTCGGTCAAGTCCATACTCATGGTCTCTCCGGCGCAAACGCGCGGAATGTACTTCTGTCTCTGCTCCTCGTTGCCGAATTCGTAGAGTGTCTCGATGCAGTCCTGCAAGCTCCAGATGTTCTGGAAACCGGCGTCGGCTGCCGCTACAATCTCAGAAGCCATTGAATAAGGAGTTACCGGCATGTTAAGACCGCCGTAGCGGCGCGGCATCGACAGTCCCCAAAGGCCGGCCTTGCGCGTTGCGTCAAGGTTCTCGTAGGTCTTCGATGCGTAGTGCATGCGGCCGTCAACGAGGTGGGGGCCTTCGGTGTCCACATCCTCGCTGTTCGGCTCAAGGATGTTTGCGGCTATGTCGCCGGTTATTTCCAGCACTCTCTTGTAGTTCTCTATGGCGTCCTCATAGTCGACGGGCGCGTCTGCGTATTCGTCCTTGTCGGCGAAATTGCGTTCCTTCAGCTCGACAATCCGTTTCATTAAAGGATGGTTGAGGTGGAACTCAAACTCGGGATGGTCTGTATAATAGTTAGCCATTTTCTTTATATTTTTGTTTTTTTAGAAGTTAAAGAATTACAGAAGTTATCACTCACTTCGTTCGTTAGAAGTTAAAGCCATTACTTTTGTTGTATGTTCTTCCAACGCATTTGGCTATAACTTCTTTAACTTCTCTAACTTCTATGACTTCTTTATTTATTTACTGTTCTGCTTGTAATACTTGATGAGCTTCGGAACGACGTCCTCCACCGTGCCTACAATCACATAGTCGGCTATCTGGTTGATAGGAGCGTCGGGGTCGCTGTTGATAGAAATGATGATGCCCGAGTCCTGCATGCCGGCTATGTGCTGTATCTGTCCGGAGATACCGCAGGCGATATACACCTTCGGATGCACCGTTACGCCAGTCTGTCCGATTTGCCTGTCGTGGTCAACGAAGCCTGCATCCACTGCAGCACGGCTCGCACCGACCTCTCCGTGCAGCTCTTTTGCAAGCTGGAAGAGCTGGTCAAAGCCCTCTTTGCTGCCAACACCATAACCTCCGGCAACGACAATCGGCGCGCCCTTGAGGTTGTGCTTGGCTGCCTCCACGTGGCGGTCGATAACCTTGACGATGAAGTCTGCTGGGTCAGTGTACTTGCTTGCGTCGGGGTAAACAACCTCGTTTTTCGCCTCGCCGTCGTACAACGCCTTCTGCATCACGCCGCTGCGGACGGTCGCCATCTGCGGCCTGTGGTCGGGGTTGACGATTGTCGCCACGATGTTTCCGCCGAAAGCGGGGCGTATCTGGTAAAGAAGGTTGTCGTAATGTGTGCCTGATTTCTTGTCGTCATAGTCTCCGATTTCAAGCTGTGTGCAGTCGGCTGTCAGTCCGCTGGTGAGCGACGACGACACGCGCGGCCCTAAGTCGCGGCCTATAACGGTAGCACCCATGAGGCAAATCTGCGGCTTTTCCTCTTTGAAAAGGTTTACCAAGACTGACGTATGGGGTGCAGATGTGTAGGGGAACAGCCCTTCAGCGTCGAAAACGAACAGCTTGTCAACGCCGTAAGGCAGTATCTGGCTTTCAACTTTGCCCTTGATGCCGGTGCCGGCAACCACGGCGTGCAGCTCTACTCCCAACTGGTTGGCGAGCTTGCGGCCCTTGGTGAGCAGTTCTTGAGACACTTCCGCAACGGTAGTGCCTTCTATTTCGCAATATACGAATACGTTGTTCATGTTTCTTTTAGAATTTATAGAATTTAAGGAAGTTATAGAAGTTAAAGCCATTTGCTTGGTTCTCAGTGTTTATTCCATTGCATCACAGAATGTGCTTTCTTTTATTTTCCTGCAATAAGCATTGAGCAAGCGGCTGGCGTTTTCAATCAAACTGTTAAGCGCAAGGTAACGTTCTTCATTGATATAACGTATGTCTTTGGACAGGATTATGTAATACCTGCATTCCTCAAGACTGCCTTGTGCTATGTTTAAGAAGCGAAGTTTGTCGGCTTTGCTCATCTTCCTGTAACCTTCGGCGATGTTAGCGGCTATTGAGACTGCCGCCCGTTCAAATTGCGGAGACAATGCAAAGCGTTCGTGCTGAGGAAATAATGCAGTAGTATTATATATTTCAAGCACAAACGCATGTGCTGCCTGCCATGCCAATAGGTCTTGGAAACTGTTGCTTGCCATTGTCTTTTTCTATATTGCTGATAAAGCTACAGATTACCAACAATGGTAATGGCTATAACTTCTTTAACTTCTATAACTTCTTTAACTTCTTACATTATCCGATAATCTTTTCTTCAAGCAGTTCCTTTATCATGCCTTCTATGTCGGCGTCGCTGCTTGTAAGGGTTTTGCTCTCTTTGGCTTGGAACACTATGTTCTTTACGGTCTTCACCTTGGTGGGCGAGCCTGCCAGTCCGCATTGCTGCTGGTCGCCGTCGATGTCGGCTACCGACCACTGGTTGAGCGTCAGGTAGGGGCGCGTCTCGTACAGCTCGGCGTGCGGCGTTTCAGGCGTGCGCTCGAGTGGTACGGTTGCGTATTTGTATTTCATCACGAGCTTGGCGTTGCACGGACGGCACGGTGCCGCGCTGCCGTTCACGGTGATAACGATGGGCATGGGCGCCTCTACGGTTTCCACTCCGCCGTCGATGTGGCGGCGTATCGTCAGCTTGCCTTCCTCGCATTTCAGTATTTCCTCGGCGTAAGTAACCTGTGACAGGCCGAGCTTCTGTGCCACCTGCGGGCCTACCTGTGCCGTGTCGCCGTCGATGGCCTGGCGTCCGCCGATGATGATGTCGGCTCCGCCGATGTGCTTGATGGCCGTAGCGAGGGCGTAGGATGTGGCGAGCGTGTCGGCTCCGGCAAACAGACGGTCGGTCAGCAGCCAGCCTGTGTCAGCTCCGCGGTACAGTCCCTGGCGGATGATTTCAGCCGCGCGCGGAGGTCCCATGGTAAGGATGCCCACGGTAGAGCCGGGGTTTTGTTCTTTCAGGCGCAGCGCCTGTTCGAGCGCATTAAGGTCTTCAGGGTTGAAGATTGCGGGCAGTGCGGCGCGGTTAACCGTTCCTTCGGCGGTCATGGCGTCCTTTCCCACATTCCTCGTGTCGGGTACTTGCTTGGCAAGTACGATGATTTTAAGATTCATAGCAATATATTAATAATGTAAAGTTCTCGGTTGCAAAAGTACAATTTTTTTACTTTTTGGCAAAAGGAAAGTAAGTTTTTCAAAAAGTTGAAGAAGTTAAGGGAGCTGAAGAAGTTAATGACACAGGCATTGCTTTTGCGTAAATGGCATTTGTCTTTTAACTTCTTTAGCTCCCTTGACCTCTTTAAGTTCCAAACGAAATCACTTCTTTTCCAGCGTCATGACCACCTTGCCGTCTTCGGCCTTGAGGTTCATCTTGCCGTCTTTTGTTATTTCATATCCGGTCACCTTGCCTATGGCGGTGAGCACTTTCTGCTCGGTTTCCATGTCGGCGCACATCATCCGCGTAGAGCCTGTCTGTCCGAACGAAATCGTGCCCTTCTTGGCGTCGGCCTGCAGTGCGCCTGTAAGCCTGTTGCATCCGGAGTTGCCGTACACCCGGTTCTCCTTAACGTCGAAGCCGAGGAAGGCCTCCGCTTCGCCAGCTTTTGGGGTGACAGACTGTCCTTCAACTGTGGTTATTTTCCATTCTCCTTCCAGAGCCTCGATGCTTGAGGCCGCGCTTTGCGCCGTCTTGCATGATGACAGGCCGGCCATAGCCCCTGCCATGCACAAGGCAACAAACATTTTCTTCATCGTTAAATCTTTATTTTACTGTTAAAAACTAAGACCTTATCGCCACGGCGTTTGCCGCCGTGTTGTAAATTGGATGCAAAGATAAGGTATTTTGTCAGTTGAATTAAGAATTAAGAGTTAAGAATTAAGAAAATATGCTGTGGAAAAATAATTGGCGAGCCATGTTTCCCTAATCTGATTGGTGCCGGTCTTCGGTTTCCGGCTCTTTATTGTATTTATGCTTGCCCTCGGTTTTTTATTATCCGGCTTTTGCTTACACATTGATTTTCGTTGACGCTTTCATACGGCGTTATTCTGAAAAACAAACCGTCTGCCGGCAAATATCGCGTAATAAAGTGTGCAAAGGCAACGCTCTGGCGGTAAGCGTTTTATTGGCGTTAGTTTGCCGGATGTGCAATGTCCGGCCGCCTTTGCCGGTGTAAAAGATGGCCTTTCAGGCGGCTAAAGGTGGCCTTTTACATTCTTGTTGACCGCCTTTTACGGGCACATTGACCGTCTTTTCCATGCGCGAATGGCGTGTGCAAGCAGACAGTTATGTACCGTTCGCGTGCAAAGTTGTTGCAAACCGTAGTCCGAAGCACGCTTTGTGGCACTCTGTTAGTTCTATTTCAACGGTTTTTGCGGACATTTTTTGAATGACATTTTGCGATGTCTTTTCCCGTGATTGCTGACTTTTTGCCTTTTAACTGATGTTGGTTCGGTATAAGGTAATGGCTCGTAAATATTGGAATTTATCCTCAGTAGGGACATAATTTATTATGTCCGAACGCTGCGAAGAGGCGTATAAAAAAGGCAATGCCAATCAGATACGTTCTTTCAGAACGTTCGGACATAATAAATTATGTCCCTACCAAAATGTTGTGCTTATACCGAATTCATGTTAACTGATGCGTGGGGCTGGGTCGGGAGCAAAGGTTTGATGTCGGGCTTTTTTATATAAAATGTACAGAATGATGGTAAACTTTCATTAATATTGCCTATCTTTGCATAAGATAAGCTGCACTCGGGAAACTGCGAGCAAGCTCTCTTTTCTCTCGTTTGCATCATCTTTGCATATAATTTTGTCGAAAATCCAAAGGCCGGATAATGGGTACGCTGATTATTTTGGGCATGGTTGGAATACCGTGTGTTTGTACTTTTTAGCGGCTTCTGACGCTGCGGCGGCATGGACTGACGGCATGAAAAACAACAATGATTGACAAGGCAACCATAGACAAGATAATGGACGCGGCGAACATCGTCGACGTTGTGTCGGAGTTTGTCTCGCTGCGGAAGGCCGGGGTGAACTATAAGGGACTGTGCCCGTTCCACGACGAGAAGACACCTTCGTTCGTCGTGTCCCCCTCGAAAGGCTATTGCCACTGCTTTTCCTGCGGCAAGGGAGGCAACGCCGTGGGCTTCATCATGGAGCACGAGCAGATGACTTACCCCGAAGCCCTGCGCTGGTTGGCCAAGAAATACAATATCGAGATACACGAACGCGAGCTGACCGACGACGAGAAACGCGAGGAGAGTGAGCGTGAGAGCCTGTTCATCGTCAACGACTGGGCGCTGCATTACTTTCAGGACAACCTGTTCAACACGCAGGCGGGACAGGCTATCGGCATGCAGTATTTCCGCTCGCGCGGCTTCCGCGACGACACTATAAACCGCTTCCAGCTTGGTTACGCCCTGCCGGAGCGCGACGCTTTGGCGCGCGCCGCTACGGCAAAGGGTTTCAAGGAGGAGTTTCTCGTCACCACGGGACTGTGTTACCGCCGCGAGGACGGCCGCCTGCAAGACCGCTATGCAGGGCGTGTCATCTTCCCCGTGCATACCGTCACGGGGCGCGTTGTGGCCTTCGGTGGCCGCATTTTGGAGAACAACAAGAAGCTGGCGAAGTATGTCAACTCGCCCGAATCGCTCATCTACCACAAGAGCAACGAGCTTTACGGCATATATCAGGCCAAGCACGCCATAACGAAACAAGACCGCTGCTACCTCGTTGAGGGCTATATTGATGTAACGTCGATGCACCAGAGCGGCGTTGAGAACGTCGTGGCGTCGTCAGGAACATCGCTCACCACGGGACAGATACGCCTGATACACCGCTTCACAAACAACATAACGGTGCTTTACGACGGCGACTCCGCCGGCATACACGCCTCAATCCGTGGCATAGACATGCTGCTGGCCGAGGGCATGAACGTGAAGGTTCTGTTGCTGCCAGACGGCGACGACCCCGACAGTTTCGCGCAAAAGCACACGGCGCAGGAGTTCCGCGACTATATCGAAGCGCACCAGACAGACTTCATCGAGTTCAAGACAAACCTGCTGCTCAAGGGAGTTACCGACCCGATAAAACGCTCCGAGGCCATCAGCAGCATTATTCGTAGTGTTTCTGTTGTAAAAGAACCTGTAACGCGTTCTACATATATCAAAGAATCTTCGCAGCGTTTAGGAATTAAAGAGGAAATGTTTGTTGGTGCGATGAATAAATTAATTCACAAAGACTTAGAAGACCAACAAAAACAAGAAAACAGAAAAATCGCAAATGAAGCAACAACAGATGATGTTTTATTATTACCTTCTGCGGAACAAAAAACAGCTGAAATTGAATATTTGTTAATTCAATTAGTAGTGCGCCATGGCGAGGAAGTCTTATATAAAGATATAGAAACAGAGAATGGAGACAAGATAAATTTAAGTGTGTCACAATATATTAGTTATGATTTAGGTACAGATGGATTAAGATTTCAAAACGAATTATATAACCGCATACTTGAAGAGGCTGTAATACATAATAACGATAAAGATTTTAAAGCTGAAAGTTATTTCACTTATCATACTGATATAGAAATCAGCAGTATTGCCATGAATATGGTAATAGAACATTATGTATTGAGCAAGAGCCTGCAAGTGAGGCACGACGAGGACACGCTGCGCAACCAGGTTGAGCACCTGATACTCGACTTCCGCATGGATTACGTGGAGCAGCATCTGAAGGACTTGCAGCGCGAAATTACCCTTTCGGCGAACGATACGGAAAAAGTGATGCGGCTGATGGCCGAATACAAGGACATGCAAGTTATCCGGAACGAAATAGCGAAGGAGCTTGGCAACGACATAGTAATGGGTTGAATGAATAATGAATAAAGAGAAATGAATAACGGAAAGTGAATGATGAAGAATGAGAATACGGCGTATACCACGATTATTCATTATTCATTTTTAATTATTCATTAACAGAACAGATGGTTTACATACACTGGTTGATATTCATAGTGTACGTCTGTGTAGTGCTTGTGACGATGGTTACGGTGCTCATGGACAACCGCCAGCCGGCCAAGACGATGGCATGGGTGATGGTGCTCATCTTCATTCCCGTCATCGGCATAGTGCTTTACTTCTTTTTCGGGCAGAATACGCGCAAGGAAAAGTATATCAGCCGTCAGAGCATGGATCAGCTTACAAAGCGTTCGATGTTTGAGTTCGCCGAGCAGCAGAACCTCGTAGTGCCGGCGGAACACAGCGTGCTTGTCAAGCTTTTCGGAACACTTAACTGGGCGTTGCCGTTCAAGAACAACGAAGCCGACATCCTGACGGACGGCCACTCGTTCTTCCTTGCCTTGCTGAAGGACATCGGCAAGGCCACCCATCACATACATCTCGAGACCTACATCATCTGCGACGACCCTCTCGGACGCCTTGTTGCCGACGCCCTTATGGACAAGGCGAGGGCCGGGGTGGAGGTCAGGTTCGTCTACGACGACGTGGGATGCTGGAACGTTCCCAATTCTTTTTTCGAGCGGATGCGCACCGCCGGAATAGACGTTCACGCCTTCATGCCCGTAAAGTTCCCTGCTTTCACCAGCAAGGTGAACTACCGCAACCACCGCAAGCTGTGCGTGATTGACGGCAAGGTGGGCTACATCGGCGGAATGAACATCGCCATACGTTATGTGAAAGGCGACAAAGGCACGCCTTGGAGGGACACTCATCTTAGGATAAGGGGCGGTGCAGTGTACGGCATACAGCGCGCCTTCCTTGTCGACTGGTATTTTGTTGACCGCACGCTCATCACCAACCGCTGCTATTACCCTGTGCTCGACGGCTCCGTTTCAAACGACTGTCTGATGCAGATTGTGACGAGCAGCCCGGTAAGCCAGTGGCCGGAGATGATGCAGGGCTACGTCCGCATACTGCTTGAGGCCAAGCGTTACGTCTACATGGAGACTCCTTATTTCCTTCCTACGGAGCCGGTCATGTTCGCCATGCGCACCGCCGCGCTGGCCGGGATTGACGTCAGGCTGATGGTTCCGCTGCATGCCGACGCCAAATTCGTGGAGTGGGCCAGCCGTTCTTACGTACAGGAGGCGGTCGACGCGGGCGTAGAAGTATATCTCTATACAGCCGGTTTCAACCACTCAAAGCTGCTCGTGAGCGACGACTCGCTGTCAACCTGCGGCTCGACAAACATCGATTTCCGCAGCTTCGACAACAATTTCGAGAGCAACGTGTTCATTTACGACCGCAGCATGGCGCTGCGCATCAAGCAGGTGTTCACCGACGACCTGGAGCATTGCGTGAAATACTCCGACTATATGGGCACGCGCCGGCTGTCGTTCACCCACCGTTTGTGGGAGTCTCTTGTGCGTTTGTTCTCGCCGTTGATGTAGTCGGCGGCATGCCTTGTGTCCGGTCTGTAAAGTGTTGGTAATCAACGGTTTTCCAAAAGGCCACCTTTTGCATTGCGAAAGGTGGCCTTTTGGCGTGTAAAAGACGGCCTTTTACCTTCCAATTTGCCGTGTTTTGAATTGAAAGTTGAGAATGGTGAATGGATAATTGTGATTTGCTTTGCTAACAGATAGCCTTAAAGGTAATCATAATTCTTCATTCTTAATTTTTCATTTTCAATTAAAAAACAGACCCACCCCGGCCCTCCCGAAGGGAGGGAGCTTGATTACCGGCTTTTGTTTGATTGCTAATTAGGTGCTCGGTAACCAATCTGCGCAATTCAGAAAACAATGAGATGTATTCCAGTTTATTTCCTTTATCTTCAAATTTTCTTCAAAATCTTGCGTTATTTTTGCAAATAAAACCGTATAACCGTATGTCCCAATACTTCATAACCGTAAAACCGTACAACCTCATAACCGTAAACAAAACCGTATAACCATAAAACCTCAAAACCGTATAACCGTAAAACTATGTGGAAATATTATGCTTTGCTTTCCGCATTCTTTGCCGCATTGACGGCAATCTTCGCCAAAATAGGGGTGAAAGACATCAATTCTGACCTGGCTACGGCCATACGCACGGCGGTAATCCTGCTCATAACGTGGGGCATTGTCTTCTTCGGCGGCCATTCGGGCGAGGTGCGCGCCATACCGAGAAACGCTTGGCTGTTCCTCATTCTGTCGGGAGCGGCCACGGGACTGTCGTGGCTTTTCTATTTCAAGGCGTTGCAGGACGGCGACGTTTCGCGCGTTGCGCCGGTCGACAAGCTCAGCGTCGTGATTACCATCTGCCTGTCGTTCCTCTTCCTGAAAGAGCCTGTCAGCCTGCGTGTCATCATCGGCGCGCTGCTGATAACCGCCGGCAGCATTGTGATGTTGGTGAAGTGAGGTGTAATGTAATAATGTATCATACAATGAAAATCCTTATTGTAGAAGACGAACGCGAGCTTTCAGACAGCATCGCGGCCTACCTCGGCGTTGAGAATTACCTGTGCGAGCAGGCTTTTACATACGCTGACGCGAAGATGAAGCTCGGCATTTACGAGTATGACTGTGTGCTGTTAGACCTTATGTTGCCCGGAGGCGACGGGCTTGACCTGCTTCGCTACATGCGCAGACGGCGCAATCCTGCCGGCGTGATAATAATATCGGCAAAGGATTCGCTCGACGACAAGGTGAAGGGTCTCGGCATCGGGGCCGACGATTACCTTTCCAAGCCGTTCCATCTGGCCGAGCTTGGCATGCGCGTCTATGCCGTGATACGCCGCAGGGAGTTTGCTTCGAGCAACGTGTTGTCGAGCAACGGCGTTGACATAAACCTGCGCGACAAGTCTGTTACGGTGTGCGGTAGGCCGGTGGCGCTCACCCGTTCGGAGTTTGAACTGCTGCTTTTCTTCATCAGCAACAAGGGGCGCGTGGTGTCGAAGGGCGCACTGGCCGAGCACCTTAGCGGCGAGATGGCCGACATGATGGACAACCACGACTTTGTTTACACGCACATCAAGAACCTGAAGGCCAAGCTCGCCGCCGCAGGATGCGCCAACTGCGTGAGGAATGTGTACGGAATGGGCTACAAGTGGGTTGAACTTTAACATATAGAGGGTATGGAATTACGCACTACAAGCCTGCTGCGCACCACGCTGGCGAGGTTTGCCGTATGTACGGCTTTGCTGCTGCTTGTCGCCGCTCCGTTGTTTTACTGGCTTACGAAGAGCTTTTACGCCGAGGACATGATTGACATAATAGAGTCTGTAGAGGCAGGACAGTCGTTGCCTAAGCTCGACCTCGAGCAGGACATCATGGCCGGAATGATGCTTCAGTACTTCCTTTTCGCCGTCATAACAGGCTCTGCCGTGGTGCTTACTGCACGCATTGTGTCGAAGCGTATATGGCGTCCGTTCTACGACATGCTGGCCGCCGTCGATTCGTTCAGGATTGAAAGCGGAATCTGTCCGCCGTTGCCCGACAGCCGCATAAGGGAGTTTGCCGAGCTGAAAGATGCGCTCGGCCGCCTTATGGAGGGAAGTGCCAGCAGTTACAAGGTGCAAAAGGAGTTCTCGGAAAACGCCTCGCACGAGCTTCAGACGCCGCTTGCGGTCATGCGCGGAAAGCTCGACCTGCTGTCACAGTTGCCTGAAATCACCGGGCGGCAGGCGGCCATGATACAGGAGCTTTACCAGATAAGCGGCCGCATGTCGCGGCTTAACCGCAACCTGTTGCTGCTCGCCAAGATGGACAACAGCCAGTTTGACAGCACTGAAGAGGTTGACGCCGTTGAGGTGGTGCGCGGCCTGCTGCCTTATCTTGAGAGTCTTGTAGGAGGGCTTAAGCTCACCGCCGACCTGCGCGTTGACACGTTGCCGCTGCGCGCCAACCGCTCGCTGATGGAGAGCATGGCGGCCAACCTTGTTGTCAACGCCGTGCGACATAACCGCGAGGGAGGCGAAGTGGTGGTGAGGCTGTGTGCCGGCAGCTTTTCAGTGGAGAACACATCTTGCAGCGGAGAGCTTGACGCCGGGCGCATTTTCGAACGCTTCTACCGTCCGTCCGACAACCCGAAAGGCAACGGCCTGGGGCTGGCGATAGTCAAGGCCGTATGCGATTATCACGGCTGGGGCGTGGAATACGCTTACAGCGAAGGACGGCACAGGTTCACGGTGAAGTTCGCCTGACATGCAGCCTGAAACCAGCCGTCAGACGGCCTTTGGCAAAGGGCTTTGCAAAAGGCCGTCTTTTAGCGTGCGAAAGGTGGCCTTTCAGGCTGTAAAAGGTGGCCTTTTGGAAGCCAAAAGGCCACCTTTTGAAATACAGCGGTTATTTTGGCACTGTGTCGGTAAAAATGTTTAACTTTGCACCCCGATAAATAAAGGCAAACTATTTTATGACAAACAATCGGCCATTGACGGCACATCTGTGCCTGTTTTTCGCTTGTGCATTCTGGGGATTGATGGCTCCTCTCGGCAAGGATGCAATGACTCACGGGTTTAGCGGCTTGGAGATGGTTACGTTCCGCGTTGTGGGCGGCGCCGTGTTGTTCTGGCTTACGTCGCTGTTTACCAAGAAGGAGCATGTGCCACGGCGCGACCTGCTCATGTTCATAGGCGCGGGGGTGCTCGGACTTGTAACCAACCAGTGCTGCTACACCATCGGACTAAGCATCACTTCGCCCGTTAACGCCAGCATAGAAACCACGTCAATGCCTATTTTCGCAATGCTGTTGGCATTCTTCATACTGAAAGAACCCATCACGGCGATGAAGGCCGGAGGCGTAGCCATTGGCTGCGTGGGCGCGGTAATACTAATCGTTACGAGCGCTACGGCGCAAAGCTCGAAGGTGGGCGACCTGCGCGGCGACCTCCTCTGCCTTGGTGCGCAGTTCTCGTTCGCGCTCTACTTGTCGCTATTCAGCAAGCTTGTACGCAAGTATTCGGTAATAACGGTAAACAAGTGGATGTTCACTTACGCAACGGTTATCATCCTTCCGTTCACTTTCAACGACGTTGCGGGCATCAACTACGCCGCCATACCCGTGCGCACATGGCTCGAAACAGGCTTCGTTGTGCTCTTCGGCACATACATAAGCTACATTCTCATGATGGTAGGCCAGCACACTCTGCGCCCCACAGTCGTGAGCATATACAACTATGTGCAGCCGGTTGTGTCGGTAACGGTCAGCGTGCTCACCGGCATCGGCGTGTTCAAGCCGTCACAGGGGGCTGCCGTCATACTCGTGTGCCTCGGCGTATGGCTTGTCACCAAGTCGAAGTCAAGAAGGGATATTGAAGTAAGCGGAAAGTGAAAAACCAAAAGCGGAAAATCCATTGCCCGTCAATTGTAAGGCCATAAGCCATTACCGGGCAATGGATTTTCCGCTTTTGGTTTTCCGCTTTCCGCTTACATTTATGTGGATTTTTCACCTTTCGTTTTCCATTTTTCACTTGGCCTTCAGTCCTTTGACGGCCTCTGCCGCCGTGATGCGGCGTCCGCCGTTGTCAAGGTCAATCAGGATGTAGCGGTCGTTGCCCATTCCGAGTTCTTTCATGTACGACAGCTGGCGCAGTCCGTGGCGCGTTTCAATGCGTTCAACTATGTCGTGGTGCTCGGCTTCGGTCATCGCGTAAATCAGGTCTATGCATGCCTGGTCGAGCGCGAGGATGTCTGTTGACGAAAGGATGCCCACGTCCGGCGTTACTACCGGTGCGGCGTTGACACCCTCGCAGTCGCATGACACTGACATGTTACGCATCACGTTGACGTATGTGACGTGCTTGCCGAAGTGGTCGATGACCGACTTTGTCGACTCGGTCATGCGTTCCATGAATTCCTCTTTGCCAATGTCCCACTGGTTGTCCTGCCCCGGCGTGGTGTGTATCCACGCCTTGCCGATGCGTCCGTCGGCACAGCCTATGCCAATGTTCTTGTTGCTTCCGCCGAAGCCTCCCTGCGTATGGCCCTTGAAGTGGGTCAGGACGACGAGCGATTTGTAATCTTTCAGGTGGCTGCCTACCGACATCTTCGTGAACCACTTGCCGCCAATGACGGGCAGGGTGGTGGTGTCTTCCTCGTCGATTATGTCTACGGGACAGAACGTCCAGCCGTTGACCTTCAGCGTCTCGCGGTGCTGTGCGGTGGTGTAACGGTCGCCGGTGTAGTAGGTGTTTGTCTCTATGATGCTGGCTTCGGGCAGGTCTTTCTGCATCAGGGCCTTCACCCAGGCCGACGGAATGATGTTGGGGCCGTGCTGTTCGCCCGTGTGCAGCTTCACGCCTGTACGCCCGTTGATGTTCGCGCTGACCTGCTCGTAAGCCTTGATAAGCCCTTCCGGGCTTAGGTTGCGTGTGAAGTAAACGATTGACTCATTGCCGGTGCGCTCGCCGTAAGGCACGTATTTGTTGCCGTCCTTGCCGGGAGTGGGAGCCTGCTGCTCCTGCCCTGACTTGTTTTCCTGAGCCATTCCGCAGCCCGGCATGATGCCGCAGCCGAGGAAGGTCATCAACATTGGTTTTACAAAACTACTGATTTTCATGCCTGTATTGTTTTTAGTTTATGTCCGTGTGTGCGTCAGCCGGTCGTTCAGGCGTGGCTTTTTTGTGTGGGTACATACTCCCACGTTGCAAAAATATATAATTTTTTCAATATCCGATGTAAACTTTTCAAGGCAGAAACAACCAATATTACAGATATTGTCCGCCCCTTGCTGCGATGCCGTCAGGCTTTGGCGCGGACGCGGTTTGCCATGTATAGCCCATGGTTTTGGATGTGGTCTGTAACCTGTTGATAGTCAGCATGTTTGCGAAAGGCCGTGTTTTGCGCTGCAAAAGGTGGCCTTTTGGCTTGCATTTCATGCCCTTTTACAGTGTAAAAGGCGGCCTTTCGGGTTCATCCGCATTTTTGTTGGATGAGAAAAGGAATATAAAATCGTACAAAATTAACGTCAAATGAGGTACTCGGTAATCGTCATTCCGCGCTCCGACGCGGAATCCAGTGTATGCAGCCAACGTCATTTCACGCTTTTAATGTTTTCTGGATTCCGCGTCGGAGCGCGGAATGACGATTACCGAGTGCCTCACTTGAAAACGATTATTTACTGAAAATAGAATAAAAACCATCCAACAGATTTGCGGATGAACCGCCTTTCGCATCGGTGTTGGTTGCGTGCCTGCCCGTAGCAGGCGTCTGGCAGTGCCCCGGACAGGCCGTGCAGGGGAGTGGAAACGGCGGCGCAAAATACCGTAACAATGGTTGTTTATACCGTAAAACGTTTACATTTGTTACGGTAGGGAATGTATATCTTTGCAACGTGAAACAGTTTGCACGCGGCTTTAGTCAAATTGCAACATTCCGAACGAAATATAATTAAGGTATGAAAATTAGGACAACAATTGCATCCGCAATGCTCGCTGTGGCGGCAATGGCGGTTGCGCAAACATCAAATCAGACGAAAATGACAGACGAAAAACTTGAACTGACGCAGGAATGGGACAAGACGTTCCCTGAAAGCGACAAGGTGAACCACACGAAAGTGACGTTTCACAACCGTTATGGCGTGACGCTTGCCGCCGACCTTTACACTCCGAAAAACGCTACGGGCAGGCTTGCCGCCATTGCCGTGAGCGGTCCCTTCGGCGCAGTGAAGGAGCAGGCCTCCGGCCTTTACGCGCAGACACTGGCCGAAATGGGCTTCATCACGTTGGCCTTCGACCCCTCGTTTACGGGTGAAAGCGGCGGCACGCCGCGCTATGTGGCATCGCCCGACATCAACACCGAGGACTTTTCGGCTGCGGTCGATTACCTTTCGACGCGCGATGATGTCGACCCCGAGCGCATAGGTATTCTCGGTATATGCGGCTTCGGCGGCTTTGCCATCAACGCGGCGGCCAACGACACCCGTATAAAAGCTACCGTTGCGTCTACCATGTATGACATCAGCCGCTGCACGGCCAACGGCTATTTCGACGCCAACGACAATGCCGACGCGCGCTACGAGATGCGCCGCCAGCTCAACGCGCAGCGCACCGAGGACTACCGTAACGGTTCTTACGCACGCGCCGGAGGCGTGGTTGACCCTCTGCCCGACGACGCTCCTCAGTTTGTAAAGGACTATTACGCGTATTACAAGACCAAGCGCGGATACCACAAACGTTCGCTGAACTCGAACGACGGATGGAACAAAACATCGTCGCTGCCGTTCATCAACATGCCCATACTTGCCTACAGCGACGAGATACGCAGTGCGGTCATGGTGGTACACGGCGAGAAGGCGCACTCAAGATACATGGGCGAGGACGCATTCAAGAAACTTAAAGGCGACAACAAGAAGCTTCTCATCGTGCCCGGCGCAAGCCATACCGACCTTTATGACAACTTGGAGAAGATACCGTTTGACGAAATCGGGCAGTTCTACAAAGAGTATCTGAAATAAGGAAGGAGCATGGTTATGAAGCGCGCGTCAAGGTTTTTGCTCGCCATATTCCTGATGTTCGCGGCCGGAAGCCTTGCCGCCTGCTCGGAAGACGACCCTGTGCAGGACGGCATTGAAGGCAACGGCGGAGGCTCCGGCAGCGGAAACGGGGGCGAAAGCAATGGAGATGAAGGCGGAAATGACGGAGACAACGAGGACGAAAGCATGAACAGGAACATCATGATAACCGTAAACGGCACGGCGTTTGCCGCCACTCTGGCAGACAACGCAGCGGCGGAGGCTTTCGCGGCAATGCTGCCGCTGACGCTTGAGATGGACGAACTGAACGGCAACGAGAAGTATCATTACCTTGACAGCAGCCTGCCCACAAGCTCGTACAGCCCCGGAACAATCAATGCAGGCGACATTATGCTGTACGGCTCGTCGTGCGTGGTACTGTTCTACGACACCTTTTCCACCGGCTACAGCTATACTCGCATCGGCAAAATAGACAATCCTGACGGGCTTGCCGCCGCCGTTGGCAGCGGCAGCGCAAGCGTAACGTTCGAGGCGAGGTGACCTGAAGCTTTGGTAAAAACAGCAAAAAGGCCGTGCACCCACAATGGATGCACGGCTTTTTTGTGTATTGTGGAAATGTGTCCCGGTTGTATTGTCTTGCCGTATGGTGTGGAGGCATGCCGCCGCAGACAATGAGCACCTTTGCCGCTGTTACCGCTTTGTTATTTTTCTGGCGTTTTTCAGGCAGGCGCGTCTGTCGCGTTCGGTCAGTCCGGCGTGGTTCTTTGTCCCTCCCTTCTCAACGGTCGCAACAATCCTGAAGCCGCTCCACTTCAGGATTTCGCGCAAAGCGTTCACTGCGCCGCGGCTTTGCCTGAATAATTTGTTGAAAGGCCAAGGTGTAGAACATGTGGCAATTATTGCCGCACGCTTGCCTTTGTGCAGAGGTTTGGGCATGCCGCAGCGGCTCTCGCCCATCATTCCGTAGACTATGCGGTCGAAAACCACTTTCAGTTCGCCCGGAATGTTGCCCCAATAACACGGCGAACCGACTACTATTGCGTCGGCATTGTCAATCATTTCAAGGACTTTTTGCGCGTCGTCTTCGGGCAATGCGCATTTCAGCGTGCTGCGGCATGACATGCAGCCGGTGCACGGCTTCACGTTAAGGTCAGCCACGCGCACTACATTGACCTCGGCTCCTCCGGCTTCTGCGGCGTCCTTAACAATGTCCAACATGCCAGAAACATGGCCTCTACGCCTTGGGCTTGCGTTCAAAATCAATATCTTCATGATTTCTCATGCTTGTTGTCCGGGTTTCCCGGATAACAGTTTTACCATTATGTTTGCGGCATTGTCGGGTGCGTTTTCTTTTCCAAGGCGCTTCTTTACTTCGGCGTAGCCGTCGAGCATGGCCGTGCGTGCCGGTTTGCCTGGCAGCAGACGGCCGAGTTCGCCGGCGATGTTCTCGACTGAAAACGTGTCGGCCACGAGTTCCGTGACAACACTTTTGTCGGCTATCAGGTTGACAAGCGAGATGTAACGGACCTTGATTAGGTGTTTGCGAAGGAACGCGATGACCTTCGGGATGGGTGTCTCGTAGCACACAACCTGCGGCACACCGAACAGCGCTGTCTCCAAAGTTGCCGTGCCGCTTGTTACAAGTGCGGCGCATGAATGTGCGAGCAGGGGGTATGTCTGGTTGTAGACAATGCTCACGTCATGCCCCGAAATGAACTTGGAATAATACTCATGCGGTATTGATGGTGCTCCGGCAACCACCAACTGGTACTTGTCGGCGTAGCGTGAGGCGGCCTCGAGCATGGCCGGAAGATTGTCCTTGATTTCCTGTCGGCGGCTGCCTGCCAACAATGCGATGACCGGCTTGTCCGCCTGTAATGAGTTCTTACGGCAAAAATCCTCAAAAGTCTCGGTGTAAGATGCCTTGAACTCCGTCACTTCATCAGCCGTCGGGTTGCCCACATAGTGTATGGGGAAGTGGTGTTTGCCCTCGTAAAACTGCACCTCGAACGGCAGGATGGAGAACATCTCGCTGATGTCGCGCTTGATGTTCTTTATCCTGTACTCCTTCCACGCCCATATTTTGGGCGAAATGTAATAATAAACCGGGATAGAGGTGTTTGCGTGCAGGAACTTGGCTATGTCGAGGTTGAAGCCGGGATAGTCAACAAGTATCACGACGTCGGGTTTCCACTCAACGATGTCCTGCTTGCAAAGGGCCATGTTCTTGAATATTGTCCGCAGGTGCAACAGGACGGGGACAAATCCCATATATGCAAGTTCACGGTAATGCTTGACGCGCGTTCCGCCCGCTTCCGACATCAGGTCGCCTCCGAAAAAGCGGAAATCGGCCTTGCTGTCAACCTTGCGCAGCGAACGCATAAGGCGCGAAGCATGCAGGTCGCCACTGGCTTCGCCTACTATAATGTAATACTTCATCGCTTAAGATTATAATTCATGGTTCACAATTGGCCGCTTCATAAATTACGATTGGCAGTCCTTCGCCTGTTGTCTGTTTGTCATACGCAAAGAGAAATAGCTGCCGACAATATCCAACCGATTATGAATTATGAATTGTGAACTGAAAGTCAGCGTTTAGCTAATTATGAATTGCCCGATTGTGGATTATGCATTGAAATAATGTTCTCAATCCTTTCAATCATTTCGTAAGCAGTAACGTCAATCGTGGTAGGCGTTATCGCAACGTATCCGTGGCGCAATGCCCAATTGTCTGTATCGTCCGCTTCAGGTTCGTTGTTGGTGTATTCCCCTACAAGCCAGAAGTAGTCATAGCCTCGTGGATGATGTGCGCGAACGACCTCGTTGCCCCAAGTTCCGTTTGCCATTCGGCAGACTTTTACTCCTTTGAAATCCTTTTGCAGGGGAAAGTTCACGTTAAGGCATACGCCTTTAGGCAGCCCGTCGTGTAAAACGCCTGATACAATGGCTTTTACGTATTTTCTTAATGGTTCAAAATCGGCGTTGTCATCATGGTCGCAAAGTGAGAATGCCACTGACGAAATGCCTTTCATACACCCTTCGCGCACAACTCCCATTGTTCCTGAATAGTGGGAGTTGACCGAAGCGTTGTCGCCGTGGTTTATTCCGCCAATCACCATGTCAGGCTTGCGCCCGTTGCAAAGCTCGCTGAGGGCAAGTTTAACGCAGTCCACAGGCGTGCCGTTGCACGACCACATCTGCATGCCGTCACGTTCGCGGCGCAGTTTCAGGCGCAGCGGTGTGGTGGCCGAGAATGCAGTTGAGAAACCAGAACGTGCCGATTCGGGTGCGCATACAAGGATGTCGCCCAAATCAGAAACCATGTCTATAAGTGAATTGATACCCTTGGCGTGATAGCCGTCATCATTGGAAATAAGTATTAACGGTCTCATCGTATTCTTTAAAAATCTTTTTCTTTCGCCTACAAAAGTACGAAAAAAGGTTTAAATCAATTATTTCTCGCATAAAATATGTACTTTTGCAAAATAATTTTAGCACAGGCAAGCACACAAGTAACAAGCGGGCGGGCGACAAGACAAATCTACTCAGTTAATCCGTATCATGTTACTTGTCGACTTAAACAAAGTGAAAATGGGAAAAATTATCGCATTAGCAAACCAAAAGGGCGGAGTGGGTAAAACCACTACGACAATCAACTTGGCGGCTTCGCTCGCCACATTAGAAAAAAAGGTTCTGGTAATCGATGCCGACCCGCAGGCCAACGCTTCAAGCGGCCTTGGGGTCAACACGAAAGACATTGACTGTACTTTATATGAATGCATTATCGACGGGGCGGACGTGCGTGATGCCGTGTACACCACTGACATTGACGGCCTTGACATCATTCCGAGTCACATTGACCTTGTGGGTGCTGAAATCGAAATGCTTAACATTGAACACCGCGAGCAGGTGATTAAAAACCTGCTTGCACCAATACGGGACGATTATGATTACATACTGATTGACTGTTCTCCGTCGCTCGGACTAATCACGGTCAATGCCTTGACGGCGGCCAATTCGGTGATAATCCCTGTGCAGTGCGAATATTTCGCCCTCGAGGGTATCAGCAAGCTGCTGAACACAATAAAAATAATTAAGAGCAAGCTGAACCCTGACCTGGAAATAGAAGGTTTCTTGTTGACGATGTATGACAGCCGTCTGAAACTGGCCAACCAGATATATGACGAAGTGAAGCGCCACTTCCAGGAACTTGTGTTCAAAACAGTAATACAGCGTAATGTGAAACTTAGCGAATCGCCCAGCCACGGCCTGCCCGTAATCCTTTATGACGCGGATTCAACAGGCAGTAAGAACCATCTTGCATTGGCAAAGGAAATAATAAACAAAAATTAGGGTTGTGCGGTTGTTATGGTTATGGGGTGTTGAAATGGGGATAAGACCCAAGCTCTGAATATGACAACCTGAACCGTATGGCCGCAAACCGTAAACCACACATATACAATGGCAGTAAAGAAAAGATACGGCAACGCATTGGGACGCGGACTTGACGCGCTTATATCAACTGACGACGTGCGTCCGCAGGGCAGTTCTACAATAAATGAAATTCCACTGACTCAGATAGAAGCCAATCCCAACCAGCCGCGCCGGGAATTTGACCCTGTGGCTTTGCAGGAACTTGCCAACAGCATACGCGAAATAGGCATAATACAGCCGATAACGTTGCGGCAGGTTGATGAAAACAGATTCCAGATAATAGCAGGCGAACGCCGTTGGAGGGCATCGCAGATAGCAGGCCTGACGGCCATTCCCGCATACATACGCACCATCAAGGACGAAAACGTCATGGAGATGGCGCTTGTCGAGAATATCCAGCGCGAAGACCTTAATGCCATAGAGATAGCCCTTGCTTACGAGCATCTGCTTTCAAGTACGGGCATGACCCAGGAAAAGGTGTCGGAGCGTGTTGGCAAGAGCCGCACGGCCATAGCCAACTATTTGCGTCTGCTCAAACTGCCGGCGCAAGTGCAGATGGCCTTGCAAAACAAGGAGATAGACATGGGGCATGCACGTGCGCTGTTGGCTATAGACAGTCCGTCACTGCAAGTAAAGCTGTTCAAGGAAATACAGAAAAACGGCTATTCTGTGCGCAAGGTGGAAGAGATGGTGCAGAAGCTTAAAAACGGGGAAGACATTGTAAGCGGAAAGAAGAAAATCGCTTCAAGGCAGCAGGTGTCCGAAGAGTTTTCCGCCTTGAAGCAGCGCATGTCCGACTTTTTCAGTACGCCTGTGCAAATGACGGTTTCTGCAAACGGCAAGGGCAAGATAAGCATTCCTTTCGCCAATAGGGAGGAACTGGAACGTATAATGAGTCTTTTCGACACACAGAACGAACAGCAATAAGGTTGTGAATACCCAGAGCAGATTGTCTAAATACATATTGATGAGGACATTGGCCGTTTGTGTCGTGCTGTCTGTTCTTTTGCCGTGCAAGGCGGCGGAAGTTGACTCTTTGGTATCACATAATGCTAAAGACTCCATTGCCGTGGCAGAACAAGAGTCTTTTGTGGCGATGGACGATTCTGTAGCGAAGATAATTTCAGCTGTCGATTCAGCCAATTTGAACAGTACGAAAGACTCTTTGTCGAAAAGGCCGAAGGTGAAACGCGATTGGAGTACTTGGCGGCCAAGTGCCAAGCGTGCCATGTGGCTTGCAATCGTGATACCCGGTGCGGGGCAGATATACAACCGCAAGTACTGGAAGCTTCCCATCGTGTACGGCGGATTTCTGGGATGTCTGTATGCGATAAGGTGGAACAACCAGATGTACCATGACTATTCACAGGCATACATGGACATCATGGACAATGACCCGAATACGCAGAGCTATAACGAGTTCTTGCATTTGGGCAACACGATAACTTCTGAAAATACGGAGCTTTACCAAGACTTGTTCAGGCGGCGCAAGGATTTTTACAGGCGGTACCGCGACCTTAGCATATTCATATTGGTAGGAGTCTACGCCTTGTCTGTCATTGATGCGTATGTTGATGCTTCGTTGTCAGAATTCGACATATCGAAAGACCTCAGCCTTAGGATACAGCCGGCGATAATAAACAACGGCTTGTCAACAAATCCGCTGAAGGCGTCGTCCATAGGCTTGCAATGCTTTGTGACATTTTGAGATTGCTAAAAAGATATTCCTTAAACAGATAAATGTTTACACAATATAGAACAATGAGAAAAAAGACGTTAGCTATCATTGCCGCCATGTTTTTCGGATGCAACTGCGTGATGCAGGCGCAAACCGGAAACGAGGAAATTACTGTTATTGATGACGACGGGAAGGAGGAAGTCATCGATGTGCCGGAAGCTATGAACTATGAAGTTGACAGCCTCCTGAACCTATACTATTCGAAAACCTATCTGCAGCCTGACAACGACTGCAACTACCGTGACGAGAACAAGACTTATCCTAAAGAAGTTTATATTGACAGGCTGAGCCGCCTTCCCAATGTCATGGAGATGCCTTACAACGATATTGTGCAGCAATTCATCGACAGATATACAGGCCGCCTGCGCCATTCGGTGAGCTATATGCTGGGAGCGTCAAATTTCTACACCCCGATATTTGAAGAGGCTCTTGAGGCTTATGGCCTGCCGCTCGAACTTAAATATTTGCCGGTAATCGAGTCTGCCCTCAATCCTATGGCTACGTCACACGCCGGGGCTGCCGGGTTGTGGCAGTTCATGGTTGCTACGGGTAAGCAATACGGGCTTGAGGTCAATTCTTTGGTTGACGAGCGTCGCGACCCAATCAAGTCGTCATTCGCAGCGGCGAGATACTTGAAAGACCTTTATAATATATTCGGTGACTGGAGCCTTGTCATTGCGGCGTATAACTGTGGGCCGGAAAACATCAAGAAGGCGATGCACCGTGCAGGGGGTGAGGCCGACTATTGGAAAATATATCCTTATCTGCCGCGCGAGACAAGAGGATACGTGCCGGCTTTTATTGCCGCCAACTATGTTATGAACTATTATTGCGAGCACAATATTTGCCCGATGCGCACACAGCTGCCTGCAAATACTGACACGATTGTTGTGAACAGGGACGTGCATCTGAAGCAGATTGCCGAGGTTTGCGGCATCGAGCTGGACGAGCTGCGCACTCTTAATCCGCAATACCGCCGTGATATTGTCAACGGCAGCAGCAAACCGTCAATAATAAGGATGCCTACAACGGCCACCAACACTTTCATTGCTAATGAAGACTCAATATACAAATTTAATTCCGACGCTTTCTTTACAAGGCGTTCTTTGGTTGAAGTCGACAATTCCACAAGTTCGAGCAGCGTGCGCAAGAGTTCGACAAAGCGGAGAAGCTCGTCAAGCCGGAGAAGGCGGTCAAGGGTGAAAAGGGTCACCATAAGGCAGGGCGACACCTTGTCGGAAATAGCCGAGAGAAACCATACAACGGTGAAGAAGCTGCGCCAGCTTAACGGCATACGTGGCAACAATATACGTGCCGGGAAGAAAATCAGGGTGAGGTAATCTTCTGCACCGTAAGTCAATACACCTTATTTATATAATATCCAAGAAGCACACAGCCATGGAAGAGCAGAACAGCATAGACAAGGCTAAGGCCGAGGCGGAAGACAAACTGGTGAACGACGCGTTCCAGCATTTGCTTGACAGCTATCTTGCCACACGCCACCGCAAGAAGGTAGACCTGATAACAAAGGCGTTCAATTTCGCGAAACAGGCCCACAAGGGAGTGCGCCGCCTGTCTGGCGAGCCTTACATAATGCACCCGATAGCCGTAGCTCAGATAGCATGTTCGGAGATGGGGCTTGGCTCGACGAGCATCAGCGCCGCCTTGTTGCATGACGTGGTGGAAGATACCGACTATACCGTAGAGGACATTGAAAACATCTTCGGGCATAAGATTGCGCAGATTGTTGACGGCCTTACGAAGATTTCTGGCGGAATATTCGGCGAGCAGGCGTCGGCGCAGGCCGAGAACTTCAAGAAACTGCTGCTTACCATGAGCGATGACATAAGGGTCATCCTCATAAAAATATGCGACAGGCTGCACAACATGCGTACCCTTGCCAGCCAGCCGGCGAACAAGCAGTACAAGATAGCCGGCGAAACGCTTTATATTTATGCGCCCTTGGCGAACCGCCTCGGGCTGAACAAGATAAAGACTGAACTTGAAAACCTTAGTTTTAAGTTCGAGCATCCTGAAGAATACAAACTGATAGAAGACCAGCTTGCCGACACGCAGGCTTCGCGCGAGAGCCTGTTTGCCGACTTCACTGCGCCTATACGCGAGGCGTTGGACAAGATGGGGATTGAATATCAGATAAAGGCGCGTGTGAAAAGTCCTTATTCCATTTGGAACAAGATGCAGAACAAGCACGTCACCTTCGACCAGATATACGACATCCTTGCCGTGCGCATAATCTTCAAGCCGAAAAAACGGGAGGAAGAGGTCAACGAATGCTTCAACATCTACGTGGCGATAAGCCAGATATACAAGGCGCATCCCGACCGCCTGCGCGACTGGGTTAACCATCCGAAGGCCAACGGCTACCAGTCCCTGCACGTGACGCTTATGAGCAAGCAGGGGCGGTGGATAGAGGTGCAAATCCGTTCCGACCGCATGGACGAGGTGGCCGAGCAGGGATTTGCCGCCCATTGGAAATACAAGGAGGGCGAGGAGATTGCCGAGGACGACGGCGAGCTTAACAACTGGCTGCGTACAATCAAGGAAATACTTGACGACCCGCAGCCTGACGCTATGGACTTTCTCGACGCCATCAAGCTAAATCTTTTCGCGTCGGAAATATTCGTGTTCACCCCGAAGGGTGAAATCAAGACCATGCCGGCCGGATGCACCGCCCTTGACTTCGCTTTCCAAATCCATACTTTCCTCGGCAGCCACTGCATCGGGGCGAAGGTGAACCATAAGCTTGTGCCGTTGAGCCACAAGTTGCAGAGCGGCGACCAGGTGGAAATCCTCACATCAAACTCGCAACATGTGCAGCCTTCGTGGATAAACTTCGCTTCTACGGCCAAGGCGAAAGCGAAAATACAGGCCATCCTTAGGCGCGACGCAAAGGAAATACAGAAAAAAGGCGAGGAGGTGCTGGCCGAATTCCTCAAGAAACACTCGCTTGAGCCTAACTCGTCGATAATAGACAAGCTCTGCGACTACCACGACGTGCAGAAGCCCGAGACGCTTTTCAAGGCTCTCGGCGACAAGACCATCATACTCGGCGACAAGGACATCGACGAAATAACGGGCAGGAAGAAAAAACAGAACATCGCAGGCAACCTGCGCAAGTTCGTGCCTTTCGTTGGTAAAAAGAAGAAAGAGCCGGTAAACAAGAAGCCCGACTATTTCATAGTGAAGGACGGCTTCAACCGCAAGAAGCCAATCTACATCACCGACGAGAATATTCACCAGTTCGTATTTCCGCAGTGCTGCCACCCCATACCCGGCGACGACGCCCTCGGCTTCATCGACGGCAAGAACCGCATCGAGATACACAAGCGCTCGTGCCCGGTGGCAACAAAGTTGAAGTCGAGCTACGGCAACCGCATTCTTGACGCCAAGTGGGACATGCACAAGCAGCTGTTCTTCGACGCTATGATTGAGGTTAAAGGCACTGACCGCATAGGAATACTCAACGAAGTGACACAGGTAATATCCGAAGAGCTTAACGTCAACATACACAAAATAACCATCTCATGTGAGGAAGGCATCTTCGACGGCTCGCTCGACCTGCGCATACACGACCGTGACGACGTGCGCACGATAATCGACAAGCTGAAAAAGATTGACGGACTGCAGGAAGTCACACAGGTGGTTTGATGTTACTGTAGTCACTGTTCCTTACTCTTACAAAAATCACTGAAAATCAACGTATTGCCCATAGGCCGCCTTTTACAGCCTGAAAGGCGGCCTTTCGGGCTGTGAAAAGCCGCGTTTTGCAATGCAAGATGCGGCATGCCGGAAAACATCCGCCATCGTCATACATTCATTAGGCTAACGTAAAATACTAAAATCAATCAGGAAAATGAAAAAGTTTTTTATCTCCCTCCTGGCTTTTGCCTGCTCATTGGCTGCCAATGCAGCCAGCAAATACGACAACCCGGACACTCTCTTTGTCGCCCGTGACGGTACGGGGCAGTTCCGCACGGTGGGCGAAGCCGTAGAGGTTTGCCGTGCCTTCATGGAATACCACAAGGTAATATACGTGAAGAACGGTGTCTACAAAGAGAAAATCATAATCCCGTCGTGGCTGACCAACATCGAGATTTGCGGCGAAAGCGCGGACAAAACAATCATAACATACGACGACCACGCCAACATACGTCTGCCCGAAACGGGCAAGCCAATGGGCACGTTCCGCACATATACGGTGAAAGTGGAGGGCAGCGACATAACATTCAAGAATATAACAATTGAGAACAATGCCGCCAAGCTGGGCCAGGCCGTAGCCGTACACACCGAGGGCGACCGCCTGACGTTTACAGGCTGCCGCCTGCTTGGCAACCAGGACACCGTCTACACAGGCGTTGGCGGAACGCGCGTCTATTTCAACAATTGCTACATAGAGGGCACGACCGACTTCATCTTCGGTCCGTCAACGGCTTGGTTTGAGGACTGCACCATACACAGCAAGGCCAACTCATACGTCACAGCAGCGTCAACTCCGCAGGATGTGGCTTTCGGCTACGTCTTCAACCGTTGCCGTCTGACCGCCGCTCCCGGTGTAGACAAAGTATATCTCGGCCGTCCGTGGCGTCCATACGCTTACACCCTGTTTATGAACTGTGACCTTGGCGCCCACATAGTGCCTGCCGGATGGCACAACTGGAAGAACCCGAAGAACGAACAGACCGCCCGTTACTTGGAGTATAACAACACGGGTGCAGGCGCGAAAACCGCAGAAAGGGTAGGGTGGAGCAAGCAACTCACCAAGAAGGAAGCCGCCCAAGTGACCGTTGAAAACGTATTTAATGGCTGGGAGGTTAATAAGTAAACGAGTTGACAAGTGACAAGCAGACAAGAAACGAGAGACAAGTGGACAAGGGACAAGATATGAGTGACGATTAGAAAAGTGATAATATTTCACTCATTCCTTGTTCCTCGTCTGCTCGTCCCTTGTCAACTTGTCCCTCGTTCCTTGTCTGCTCGTTTCTTGTCAACTCGTCAACTAAAAAATGGTAGAACAAATTGAAATAACCCTGAAGTCGCGCCGACGTGGCTTCCACATCGTAACCGATGAAATAGTAAGTCAGCTTCCGCCCCTGCCGGGCAAAGGGCTGCTCAACCTCTTCGTGAAGCACACCAGCTGCGGACTCACCATCAATGAGAACGCCGACCCTGATGTGCGCACCGACATGGAGAGCATCTTCAACCGCGTTGTGCCCGAACGCCAGCCGTATTACACCCACACCCTCGAAGGCGACGACGACATGCCTGCACACGCCAAGTCGACCCTCTCTGGCGTAAGTCTCAACATTCCAATAACCAATCACCGCCTCAACCTCGGCACGTGGCAAGGCATCTATCTCTGTGAGTACCGCAACTATGGCGGCGCGCGTCGGATAGTCGCCACAATAATAGGTGAATAATCAATCTCCAGCCGTCTCCGTTCGATTTTTTTGTGACATGTCATAAAAACGAGTGTAGACGGCTAATGAAGAAAAAACGGTTATGTGTTAAAAATAAAGTCTTCATTCAAATGACTTTATGAATGCTCCCATATTGTTTGTGTCGATACTCCCTGTGTATTATATTAACCCGTTGGCAGAGTTAAGCATGTGCTAATTTAAGTCCGCCAACGGGTATGTGAAAGATAGAATGCAAAAGCATGTCCATTGCGGTAGATATGGCAACATGTAGCTTTTTTATAGTAAAAGGTCGTAAAATGCCTTCCAATATGCCATCTTTTACACTGTAAAAGATGGCATATTGGAAGATGATATACGGTGAAATGATTTTTGAAAAGTACCGTCACACTGTCACGGCGTGTGCTAACTTGCTGAAGGTGAGTGCGTTGCGGTGTGACAGTTGCGGTGGTTTTACTGTCACGTTGTTGTCACAATTTTGGTTAATCGGGGCTTTTGTGTGGGGTGGAGTGTGACATTGTGTGACAGAGAACAGGATTTACTGTCACGGGATAAGTCGCTGATTGACAGTCGGTTAAGTTCTGCGGTGACAGTGTGACAAAGAAAGTTGGAAAAAGATATGTAGTATTTGATGTGTCAACAAGATGCTGACTGAATGGGGCCATGCGGCTGCCGGTGGGGCGTTATGTCAGGTAGTCGAGATGTTTTTTCATCTCTTTCAGTTCGTCGCGCACGCGGATAAGGCTTTCCATGAGCCGTGCGTTGTTGTCAACATCCTGCTTGTTTTCGCGCAGCATCTTGCGTGCGGCGGCCAGTTTGAAGCCACGCACCTTTACGAGGTTGTACACAGCCTTTACATTTTCAATGTCGGCGTCGGTGTATTGGCGCACGTTGTTGCCGGTCGTCTTAGGCTTCAGCAGAGGTATTTCCTTCTCCCAGAAACGCAGCGTGCATTCCGGAACGCCTATCATTTCGGCCACTTCCTTTATCGAGTAATATAGCTTCAGGTTCTTTTCCGTGTTCAGTGCCATAGTTGTTTGCTTTATTTCAGTCCGTTCTTGCGCAGCAGTGTGTCAATTTCTTTTGCGGTGATATTGCTGCGTTCCGCCTTGTCGTAGATGTATAGCAGGTTGACTTCGGTTTCGTCAACCGCCACTATTACCGTGAATGTGATGACCCTTGCTCCGCCACTCTTGCCTTTGCCTTTCGCCGTGATGCGCATACGGATTTTGCGTAGGCCACCGCCGAGGTCTGTTCCGAGCTGCGGATTTGCGCGAAGTTCGGTCAATAAAGATTGTAAGTCGGACTTAAATGAATGGTAACGCTTGCTTAGTCGTTTTACTTCTTTTTCAAAGCTGTCGTCCAATATAAAACTATAGTTCATTTATCAGCTCCTCCAAAGTTTTCGCTTTTCTGCCAGTACGTTTCCTTTCCTTCATCTCTTTCAGCCCACGGTCGATGCCTGCAAGGATTTCCTCCTTGCTTATTGTCTCTTCGCTTTCCGCCTTAAGGTCTTCTATCAGCTTTTCCGACAGCCATTTTTTGTTGCTCTTTGGCAGCGACTGCAAGTACAGCCAAAGGTTCTCCATTGCAGCAGATGTTCTCATGTCTTTTCCCTCCTCAATATCAAATGCTATAGCGCAAAGGTACGATATTTTATCCGATAAATCAAGAAAACGGGCAGATAACCCGTCATTATCTTTGAGCCTAATCTGTTTTCTGTTATTTTTGTATTGGTAATACTGTAATGTAAAAGCGGTTATTCATGGCAATCAAGGTGAAGATACGTCTGTTAGTTGCCCACTTCATAAATGCTGTTGCCAAGTGTCTGATATTCAACGACTTTGCAAAAGGCCGTCTTTTAGCTTGTAAAAGACGGCCTTTTGGCGTGTAAAACGTGGCCTTTTGGAATGCGAAAGGCCACGTTTTGGAAAACGGGTGACGGCTTCCCTCCCTTTCACCTTCTTGCTTTCTCACCTTTTCAAGCCTTTTCCCCTTGCAGCGTCAGCATCCTTGCGAAGTAGCCGCCGCGTGCTTTCAGTTCGCCGGGAGTGCCCTGTTCGATGATTTTTCCATTGCCAAGCACCAGTATTTTGTCGGCGTTGGCTATGGTGCGCATGCGGTGTGCGATGATGAGTACGGTCTTGTTCTTCACCAGTTCGGATATGCCTGCCTGAATAAGCGTCTCGTTCTCAACGTCAAGCGATGCCGTGGCTTCGTCGAGGAGCACAACGGGAGCGTCCTTCAACAGTGCGCGTGCTATTGATATCCGTTGCCGTTCGCCGCCCGAAAGGGTCTGTCCGTTCTCGCCGATAACGGTATGGTAGCCGTCGGGCAGCTTGCTTACGAACTCGTCGCAGCATGCAAGGCGCGCCACGCGGAGCACTTCCTCGTCGGTGGCGTCTCGCCGTCCTATGCGTATGTTGTCAATCACTGAGGCGTTGAACAGCACCACGTCCTGGAACACTACCGAGAAGTTGCGCAGCAGTGCCTCCGGGTCTATGGTTGAAATGTCAACCCCACCCAGCGTGATGCGCCCCGAGTTTACGTCCCAGAAGCGTGCGGCCAGTTTGGCGGCGGTGCTCTTTCCTCCGCCCGACGGGCCTATCAAGGCCGTTATCTCACCTTGCCGTGCGGTGAATGAAACATCGTTCAGCACCTTCTTGCCGGTTTCGTATGAGAAGTTTACATTGTCAAAACAGATGTCGTAATTGCCGTTTATCCTTATATCCGCGCCTTCCTGCACCGGCATACGTTCCATCTCGTTCATACGGTTGATGCGTATTTTGAGGTAAGACAGCGCCGCTATGTTGTTAAGCACTTCGTTTATCGGGCTGTAAACGCGCGAACCTATGACGAGGAACACAAGGAACGTGAACACGTCAACTGTCCCGGCGGCCACTAATCCGGCACCAGCTATGACTACAGTGGCCAGCCCCAACTTCAATATGCTTTGCGAACCGTTAACCAACACGCCCAACATAAGTTCGCCGCGCGTCATCACACGCTCGTAATAGTCCACCGCCAGGTCGAGCTTCGCTGTGTAGCGGCTCTCCTGTCCGTATGACTTTATCTCCTGAATGGTGTCAAGCCCTTCCTGTATCACTTCCGTAACGGCGCGCTTGTTCTTGTAGTTCACCGTGTTGCTGCGGCGCATGCTCCTGTTTGAAAGCAGCAGAATACCCATAGCCACGGGCACAACCCAGAACAGCGCGGCGGCCAGCTGCCAGCAGTAGAAGGCCATGCCGACGGCTATCAGCGCAATGCTGGCGAGCGAGGCGAACAGCTGCGGCACGCTGTGTGAGAACGTATGTTCAAGGTCTGTGCAGTCGTCCATGATGGTGGCGGTGAGGTCTGACAGGTTCTTCTCGCCGAAAAAGGCCAGCGGCAGGCGGCGAAGCTTTTCGGCAAGGCTGATGCGTCGGTTGGCGCTTTCGTCGTAGACGCTTGTGTATGTGCTGCGGTACTGGAACACGCCGACGGCATACATCACAGCCATGAACGCCAAGGCGAGCAGCGCGTAGTAGGCGAGTCCGTGGCCTGTTGACGGCGTTCCGCCGAGCAACGGGCGCAGTGTGTCGTCAAGGAACACGAACACAAACACCGCCGGAAGCATCAGCACGATGTCGAAAACGGTAGTCCACGCCACGCCGCGGCAGAAGTCCCTCGCTCCTTTCTCCGACAAGGCGAAGCGCCGTCGGAGAAAGGAGAAAGCCCATCCCGACCTTTCTCGTAGGAAGGAGGATGTTTCTTTTGCAGTATAAGCACTGCTGTTAGCTGTCTGTGATGTCGTTTCCTGTGCCCTTTCCGCTGTGGAAGTTGAGGCTTGTTTGCCGTCTTTGGCAGACTGTCGGTGCTTTTCTATCGTCCAGTTCACCGCCCGGCAATACTCGTTCCACCTATTATAATATATCCCTTTCATGCCGAGCAGAGTGTCGTGCGTGCCCCGTTCGGCAATGCGTCCGTTGTCTATGACAAGTATCTCGTCGGCATCGGCCACGCTGGTGAGGCGGTGTGCTATGGTTATCACCGTCTTGCCGCGCGTCAGCTCGCGCAGTGCAGCCTGCATAAGGTGCTCGTTCTCGGGGTCGGCAAAGGCCGTGGCTTCGTCTAAGACGATTACCGGCGCATCCTTCAAGAACGCCCTTGCCAAGGCGATGCGCTGCCGTTCGCCGCCCGACAGGTATGTGCCTTCTGTTCCTATTACGGTGTCAAGGCCGTCAGGCAGCCGGTCTATGATTTCACGGCACTGCGCCATGTCAACGGCGCGGTTAACCTCTTCCATCGTGGCCTCCGGCCGGCCGTAGACAATGTTTTCAAGAATTGTGGTCTTGATTAGCTGTGGGTTCTGGAATACGAACGACACAGTGCGCATCAGTTCTTTGTGGCTGATGTCGCGGACGTCAACCCCTCCTATTCTCACCGAGCCGCCGTCAACGTCGTAAAAACGGGGAACAAGGCGCGCAATGGTGGTCTTGCCGCTGCCCGAAGCACCCACAAGAGCCACCCTCTTGCCCTGTTGTACTGTAAATGTAACGTTTTTCAGCACGTCGGTATCAGTGCCGGGATAGGCGAATGTCACGTTGCTGAACGTTATGCCGTATGTTGCCGGCTGTACAGGCTCTGCTGTTTCCTTCAGTGTAGGGTAGTCCGTAAGGCTGTCAAGGCGGCGTACTGCCTCGTCGGCCTGTGCGAAAGCCTGGCCTATGTACATGCTCTTCATCACGCATTCAGAGAACACCGGCGTTACGAGCACGAACAAAATAAGGTTTACTAATACCGTGCCGACGCCCTCGCCCATGCCCGTAAGGATTACCGCCACAGGCACAAGGAAGTAGGCGAAGCTGTTGATGATGACCGTGTAGAGCGTCATCGGTCGTTCCCAAAGGCGCGTGTAGCGTGTCGCGGTGTGGTTGTATTGCATTATGGTGCGGTAGAAGTTCTTGAACGAATACACCGTCTGTTGGAACACCTTGACAACGGGTATGCCGCGGACATACTCCACCGCTTCGGTGTTCATCTGTTCGAGAAGGTTCATGTACTGGCGCATGAACTCGCGTCCGCGCGTGTTCATGGTGTATGCCATGATGCCCATAGCCGTGAAAACGGGCACGAGGCAGGCCAGCCCCAACCGCCAGTCGAAGGCCGCAATCAGCATGACGGCCAGCAGCGGCACGAGCGCCGTGCCTGCCATGTCGGGCAGTTGGTGGGCCAGGAAAGAGTGGGTTATGCTGGCGTTGTCGTCTATTATCTTGCGGATACGGCCTGTCGTGTTGCTGTCGAAGAAGCCCAGCGGCATGCCGACGATGCGCCGCATGGCGCTCTTGCGGATGTTGCTCTCAACGCGGAACGCCGCTAAATGCGAGCACATCAGCGCACAGAAATACAGCACTACGCCGCCTACCGCCGTGCCTGCCGCCCACCACGCATAGCTTATAACCTGCGTCTGCGCCCCGATGTCGCCGCCGCTTAACAGTTCTCTCACTATCAGCCAGATGAACACGAACGGCGCGAGACCGGCCAGTCCGCCAAGTGCTGACAACACAATCGCCACCGGCAGCAGCGCCTTGCGCCGCCCCATGTAGCCCTGAAGTTTGCTTAATGTTTTCATTCTCTATCGTTTTTTTAAGTTAATATGGTTGCTTGTTCATTTTATAGATGCCGCATCGGTGTGCGGCATGACGGTTACCGAGTGCCTCGATTGTGGCTAAATGAGAACAGGCTCGCAGCTCTTTGGAAGCAGGTTGCCAAGCTCCCTCCCTTCGGGAGGGTTGGGGTGGGTCTGCTTTTTAATTGAAAATGAAAAATTGAAAATGGATAATTATGATTGCTTTTAAGGTTGTCTGCCAGCAAAGCAAATCATAATTGTCAATTCTCCATTTTCCACTCTCAATTTAAAAGACGGCAAATTAGAGTGTAAAAGGCCGTCTTTTACCTTCCAAAAGGCCACCTTTTGCAGGCCAAAAGACGGCCTTTTGCAACGCACTGGTTTTCAGATGGTTACGCAGCCGGTCAGAAACCGCTGTGCAGACGGCCTGAAACGGTGCGTTGATGGCGCTCCTGTTGACCTGTTGACCGGCGCCTGCGGTAAAAGCGAACATATCGGGATTTCATTCAAAAAAAAGGAGAGAGCTTATATTTTCATAAGCTCTCTCCATCCTGAAACCTCTATCGTCATATATTCGCCGACCACACGCGGCACGTCGGCCGGCCCTATGTCGTGCGTTATTATCTCCTCTAACAGGCTGAATATCCATGCCGAATGCACCTGTATGGAGAAGTCTGAAATGTCCGTTTGCAGCTGGGGGTGCCGCCGTTTCATCTCCTCCAAGTACACCTTTACTGTTTCCGTGGCGTGCCGTGTGAAGTCAGCCTTGTAACCGGCGAGCGACGAGCCTCGCGCCTTCAGCAGCAGTATGGCGAGCAGGCGGCGGTGGCGGTTGATGTAGTCGGTGTATTCGCGCACAAGAAAATCAAAGTAGCTGTCGCTGCACATGTTGAGTATGTCGTGCCCGGCGCGGCCGTGATGCTCGTCGAGCATGCGCTCAAGGCCGCGTGTGGCAGGCGCAACCACGCTGCTGAACAGCTCGTCCTTGCTCCTGAAATAGTTGTAGATGTTGCTCAACCCCACGCCCGACCGTGCCGCTACGGCACGCATCGACACGCCGAGGTAGCCTTTCTCGAAGAACAGCTCCTCGGCTGCGCGCAGCAAGTCTTGCCTTATGTAGTCCTTTGGTGTCTGCATTCCGTACAGCGTTATGACATCTGCAAAATTACGGAAACGCGCCGTTACGGACAATACCCAATAGTTGTGATTTTGTCAGGGGCGGCAGCATGCCCCCGGATGCGGCAGGAAGCATTTTGCAGGGTATTGTAAACTATTTTGTTCTTATTCTTGAAAAAGCACAAAAAAGGCATTCCGTTTTTATTCCAAACATGTGCCGGACGTGTATTTTTGCAGTCGAACTTAACCTAAAAACGTGAGACCATGAAAAGAATTACATTACCAAGAGCGCTCATGCTGATGGCATTCCTTGTTGTGTCATTGGGCATTACCGCGCAGCACGCGGCCAAGCGTGCGCCTCAAGGCAGTCCTATGAGAACGATGAAGCAGGCTGCTGAGTTGTTTGAACAGCAGAGGAGAAACTGCAAGGACATAATAACGGCAAAGAAACTGGCCGAAATGAAGGCCACGCAGAAGGCCGAAGAGACAGGCGACTGGGAGACGCTGATTAACGAGGACTTCTCTCTCATGACAGCCGGAACAGAGGATGTGCCCGACGGGACGATGATGCCGGGCGAGACGTTCGGTCTCCTTCCCGACGAGCTTTTCCACACTCCGGATTGGTACGGAATAGGTGTCTACCAGGCAGGAGGCAACGTTGCGCTCAATTATCCGGGCTTCGGCGGCGTGCTCAACAGTCCTATGATGAACATGGAGGGCAGCATACGCATCAAGATGCGCGTGAAGTCGATAGACAAGACACGCCTCTTCTTCGTTCAGCTGGCCGCCGGAGGCTATGATTGGCCTTTCGACCCTACCGGCACAGGGCAGATGAACATGTACCAGTTTACGCCTGAAGAGGGGTGGCAGGACATAGAACTGAACATCATCAACCCTTACACGGGCGACGACTGCTTCGTACAAATCAACGCCGGAACGTATAACAACGGCGGACTTGTCATCGATTACCTCACCGTAGAGCGTGACAAGGACTACGTGGCAACGCCCATCGACCTCAGCGCGTCAGCTTTTAAGGAAGACGGATTTACCGCAAGCTGGGGCAAACCCTACGGAGCCGAAAGCTATCTCGTGACCTTGTATGAGAAGAAAATTGTTGGAACAGACAACTTCACAAGTGAAGAAACGTTTGAGAACGCCTCTGTTGAAGGCGGTACAGTTACCGGCCTGTCACAAGGATGGACGGCAAGCGTAAGCGGAACAGCCGACGGACAATATTTCACCGATACAGATACGCCTGACGGCAACAAAGCCCTGCTCTTTGCAAGCGACAATGACGTGCTTGAGTTTGATGCCGACGGAAGCGAAATCCTCGGGCTTACATTGACAATGAAGACCCTCGCAAGCAGTGAAAACTCAGACGTTACGGTCTACTTTGAACTCTTCGATGGAACAGGTTGGCATACCTATTCAACCGGGCTTGGCTTCATTCCTACCGACGAATGGCTTGTTATGGACCTGACAAAGGTTCTCGATGGCTTTACACCCGGCATGTACACGAAGTTCAGGTTGAGATTCAGCGGTATAGGCTACGCCCTTGGGAATGGTTTGTCAGACATTTCCGAAGTCATCGCCGCCGACGTGGTGTCATGCACAACGTCGCCGCTCACCGAGACGACACTGGTTGCAGAAGACATGCCTGCCGACAATACGAGCATGACTTTCACCGAGCTTGACATGAACAACGTCTACTCTTTCACCGTGAAAAGCACAAGGGCCGACGGCAAGACGTCAGAAGCCAGCCAGCTGTTCTACGCTTACGGCGTGGCCGCTCCGCAGGTAAAGGAGGCTACCGACATAGACAAGCGCGGAGCATACACCGCCAACTGGGCACCGGCAACCAACGCCACGGGCTACCAGCTGTACAGTTACGAAGTTTACACTGTGCCTGAAGACGCCGAGGCGTACACCGTTTTCGAGGAGAACTTCAACAAGTCAACCGAAGGAACGCTGCAAAGCCCAATATATCTTGAGAACTACGACCATACATACCTTGACGACTACACCGACAACAAGGGATGGTCAAGCTACGGCACGATGGTATGCAACGGTATGGTAGGCTGCATGGAGAACTATTACGGAATACTTGACATCATCTCGCCTGAACTCAGCGTAGGCCACGGCGACGGCACATTCGAGGTCACAGTTGAGTTCACCACGCTTACAGACGGCACCACCCTGATAGTGCAGAACGGCAACCTTGACTACCAAAGCGTAACGGCGGAGAAGGCAGGGGCGCACACCGCCACGCTGAAATTCGCCAACGGGACGAACCAGACACAGCTTATGTTCTATACATTGGAGGGCACTGCGTTCCTGCTCGACCGCGTAACGGTTAAGCAGGACGTAAAAGCCGGCGACGAAATCTTCTCACTGCAGGGCTTGTATGACGTGACCGATGGCGGAACTTCGGCACGCGTAAGCGGCCTCCAGGCAAAGTCGGGCTACAAGTTTGGCTACAACGTAATGTCAATATATGACCGTTACGGCACCCTCTACACGTCAGACCGCTCTGAAACGCAGTATGTTGACCTCGTAACGTCAGGCATCGACAACGTGGAAACAGGCGATGAAGAGGCGCAGCAGCCGTCAGCTGTCTACGACTTGTCAGGACGCAGGGTGAGCGACACCTCCGCACGGGGCGTGTATATCATCAAGCAAGGTAATAAAGCACATAAAGTAATAAGAGGACAAGGCAGGTAACAGCTTCTATGCTTGGGGCAGACGGGCGGCAGAGGCCGTCACGCCTGCCCTTGACATTTAATCAATCATTAACAGAAAAACCATGAAACGTACATATACAATGTTGCTCGGAGCGTTGTGCTGGCTGTCAACGGGAATGGCGGCGCAGGCCGCAGCCGACGGCGCACGCTACGATTTCACCAACGGCATACCGGCCGACTTCACCCTGATTGACGCCGACGGCAACACGCCTTCGGCCGACATAGCCCCTTACGGCTTCAGTGTTGGCACGCCGTGGGTGGCCTATTACGTGGAAAGCGAGCAGAACCATGTGGCCGCAAGCACGTCGTGGTATGCCCAAAGCGGCACTTCTGACGACTGGATGATACTGCCGGCGGTGAGTGTGGAGACTGCCGACGCCGTTGTGGCATGGCGCGCACGGGCCACCGACGCAAACTTCAGTGACGGCTATGCGGTGTATATAAGCGAGGGCGGAGACGCCATCGAGGACTTTGACAAGGCTCATCCGCTGTTCACAACAGCGGCGGAAAGCGCCGAATGGACTTACCACAGCATAAGCCTTGACGGATATGTGGGCAAGACGGTGCGCATAGCCTTCGTGAACAACAGCACCGACTGCAGCCTGTTATACATCGACGACGTGTTCGTAGGCACGCCGCAGCCGGCCCGTGTCATCTCCGGCATGAGGCCGATAGTGAAGCCGACTGACGAGATAATAGTGCAAGGCACGGTGACTACAGACATGGCCGAGCCTGTAAAAGGTTTTACCGTGGGCTACGAATGAGACGGCAAGACCGGCCAGGTTGAGTTCAACGACACGGAACTCGTGCCCGGCGAGAGCGTACCGTTCAGCATAAGCACAGGCAGCTACATTGAAGAAGGCGGCTCGGCGACATTCACTATATGGGCGGAAGCCGGCGGCAGGCGCAGCCAGACGGAAGCGACAGTCACGTCGCGCGTGAACAAGGTCGTGGCCGAAGAGCTTACAGGCTCGTGGTGCGGATGGTGCGTGCGCGGCATTGTCGCGCTTGAAGAGACGAAGAAGGCACACCCCGAGCAGTTCATCGCCATAGCTGTGCACGGCAATGACTTCCTTGAAAGCCCCGAATATACCGATTACATAGCTGGCTTGATAGGAAGCTCGGGGTATCCAAATTCAGTCGTCAACCGCGACAGGAATACCGCAGGCGACCCTGAATACATACCAGCGCGCTTCGAGCAGAAGGCCAGTGCGCCGATTGAGGGCTATGTAACGCTGGAGACGGGCGGTGAGGACGGCCTGTATGAAGCCACGGCCAAGGTGGCTCTTAACAGCAACGGACTGGACGGACGCTACCGTATGGCCTACGCCATAGTTGAGAACGACGTCTATGAGGAGGGCAACTCCAACTACGTACAGCATAACAGCTATGCCGGAGGCGCGAACGGCGAGATGGGCGGATATGAGGACTTGCCCGAATACGTGCCCGATTTCCACTTTCAGGATGTGGCGCGCGGCACCATCGGCGACCCTTCGGGCATAGAAGGCAGCCAGCCTTTGCGCATGGACGCAGGCCGGGAATATGTGACAACTGAAAGCTTCACGCTGCCCGAGACGGTTCTGAACGTTGACAATGTGTACATCGTGGCCATGCTCATAGACACGCGCAGTAGCGGAATTGTGAATGCCGATATGGCGAAACTGACGGCCGACGACCCTGCGGGAATAGCCGGCCCCGGCGTCAATACGGAGCCTGAGCGCGTAGAGATATACACCGTTGACGGGCGGCGCGTGGCGGAAGGCAGTCTGGTTCCGGGCATATACATAAGGCGGACGGTGAGCGGCGGCAAGGCCACGACGGAGAAATTCATAGCAAAATGACACAAAACTAAGCTGTGGCTGCCATAAATAAACAAGCGGAAAGCGGTGTGCTGGCATTGGCTGCACACCGCTTTCAATCTGTAAGCACACCGTTTGCGCCGCCTTTGCACGCCGAACGGAAAACGCCTTGTAACAAAGGGGGTTGCAAAAGGTGGCTTTCCGCCGTGTAAAAGGTGGCTTTTTGAGTTGTAAAAGGTGGCCTTTTGCATTGTCAAAGGCCGTCTTTTGTCTTGCGTTTGACGGCCTTTTTATATTTTCATGCGCGCCTTTCAATCCGTAACTGTGTAACTGCTTGGCAGTCAAATGCCTGCTGCCTGTTCCTGTGTTGTTGCGCCGGTGTATGCTTGCAATATTCAGGCATGCGCCGGGCGGCGGACTCCGAACTTCTGTAAATATATGGCATGCAGCACCGGCAAGACGAACGTAAAACGGTAAAAATGTTCGTTTTACGCAAAAAAACATTAATTTTGCAGTGTACATAATGGCTGCAAACGATATGTCATCAACTAAGAAAATAATCATTCTTTTGGCCGTGGTGCTTGCGGCCACGTTCTTTTACGCATACGGAAAGGCTGATTACGACAACATTGTCAACGAATACAAAGGGACGTCGGCAAGCGAGCTGAAAAGGAAAGGCGACCGGTTCTTGAAAGAAGGGCTTGCCGACAGCGCACTGACATTCTATACCCTGACGGCCAACAAGTACCGCAGCGGCATGGACGGGGAAGACATTGAGCTGTGTTCGGGCGCGCTCAACAATGCCGGTTACATTTACATGCTCGACTACTACAACTATCCGCAGGCCTACATCTGCCTGCTCAAGGCTCTTGACTTGGCCGAAGAGGCCGGCTGCAAGGGCGTTGAAGCGTGCGCCTACCTCAACATCGGCAACATATATGCGATTTATGACGACTGCGAGGCTGCCCTGAAATACTACAAGAAGTCGTTTTACGCCGCCATAGAGGCCAAGGATTACAAGAACCTTCTTACCGTATTCGCCAACATGATGGTGACGGCCATGCAGGAAAACCGCGTCGGCGACGTGGCGGAGGAGAACGCCGTGTTCAGCCGTCTGGACATTCCGCAGATGCCGATGCTGACCTACGCGCGAGAGATAAGCCGTGCAGCAGGAGCCATGACGGCAGGAGACGCAACCTATGCGATAAGCTGCCTGCGCAAGGCTATTGCGTCGGTGGACACCGACCTTACGCCTGAACGCTTTAAATTGATAACCCAGCTGCTCGTAGCAATCATACTTGACGGGCAGGGACACACGCGCCAGGCCATATCGGAACTTGTCGACGCCGAAGGCAAATCAGGCAAGGAAGCCTTGGACATACAGGAACAGGCAGCGCGCCTGATAGTCGGGATGTACAGGAAGATACACCGGGCTGACTCCGTGATGATATGGCAGGAACGGCAGCTGGGCTGAAAGATTCCATCTTCAGCAACCAGCAGTACAGCCGCATACGCGACCTTGACACGTCGTTTGAAATCAGCAAGATAGACACAAGGCTGAAACAAAGCGAAAGCAGGCGGCGCACAACGGCGGTGGCACTGGCCGTAACGGTGGGCTTCACGGCCGTAGTGCTGGTGCTCGCGGTGCTGATTTTACAGAAGAACAGGCGCCTCAACCGGCAGAACCACGACCTTTACCGGCGCAATACGGAAGTGACGAGGCTCAACGAGAACGAGAGCCGCATGAGGACAGCATACGAACGGCGCATAGCCGAATGTGAAGACAAGCTGGCGCAGCTCGCGCAAAAGGAGGAGGAAACACAGCCGCAGCGCAAGCAGCGCACAAGCGGCATGGACGAAGAGACCGGGCAAAGGCTGCTGGAGAAAATCGGAAGGGTGACCAATGACATATCGGAAATATCTAAAAATGAATTCTCCATTGACCGGCTTGCCAAGCTGGTAGGCTCGAATTCGCACTATGTGTCGAAGGTAATCAACGATTATTACGGCAAGAACTTTGCGACTCTGCTGGGCGAAGCACGTGTGGCCCATGCCTGTAAGATGCTGTGCGACATGGGCACTTACGGCAACATGACCATTGAGACCATAGCGCAGGAACTGGGCTTCAAGTCGCGTAGCAACTTCGTAACAGTGTTCAAGAAAATCACCGGGCTTACTCCGTCGGAGTATAGGAAAATCAACCGGGAGGTGGAAGGCATCAAGGCTTAGGCCATACGTAGGCCGGCGTTTTTCCAATTGACCGTCTTTCACATTCCAAAAGGCCGTCTTTTGCACGCTGATATGCCATCTTTTGCCGCATAAAAGACGGCCTTTTGCAACACGCTGGTTGACAGGTTGTTACACGGCCTGCCGAAATCCGCAGGGCTGGAGTACTGAAACGGCACGCAGGGACGGCCATTATAGAAGAATACTTCTTTTACTGAGCGCAACAGTCAGTACCTTATGTTAGTCCTTTTATATGGGCTGTGATTGTTTTTAAGCATGGCTCTTGTGCAGCCTTAAGCAGTAAATACATGCAGATTATGCTGCAAATATTTGGCCGTTAGACATATATTTACGATATTTGCGTTACGAACTTTACGTAACACAAATATCGTAACGACATGGCAAACAACAAGGGCATGGCTCCGGTCAATCCGTTTCTGACATACGGATATGCTGGACCGGAATACTTTTGCGACCGCGAACAAGAGACCGCCGACCTGCTGTCGGCTCTGCGCAACGGGCGCAACGTAACGCTTACCGCGCCAAGGCGCATGGGAAAAACCGGGTTGATAAAAAACGCTTTTTACCATGTCGGCCGGGAGAAAGACGGGACGGCGTGCATATATCTCGACATTTTCCCGACACGTAACCTGTATGAGTTCACACAAATGTTCGGCAAAGCCGTAGTAGAGGGACTTCAAAGTACTGGTGGTTTGGTGTTGTCAAAAATAACGTCGATGCTCACACATTGCCGTCCCACACTGTCAATAGACCCCTTGACGGGTGCGCAGGGCCTTTCGCTCAACATTGTCCCGTCGCATGAGGAGCAGACTTTGGGTGAGATATTTGCTTATATTGCCGCCTCGGGGCGCAAGTGTTATATATCCATCGACGAGTTCCAGCAAATCACACAGTACCCGGAACAGCAGACGGAAGCGTTGTTACGCTCGTATATACAGTTTTCAAATAATGCAAGATTTATATTTTCCGGCAGCAGCCGGCATCTTGTCAGCGAGATGTTCTTGTCTGCCAAACGTCCGTTTTACCAGAGCACCCAGCTAATGGAGCTGCGACCGATAGCGCGAGATGCTTATTACAGGTTTGCCGAAGGCTTTTTCAGCAAACGCGGAGGGCATATTTCGGAAGAGGCTTTTGATGCCGTATATCTACAGTTTGAGGGGCAGACATGGTACTTGCAGGCTGTACTCAACCGCATGTATGAACGTTTTTACGATGTTGACTCTGTTGAACTTGTGGAAAGGACAATATCCGCACTCGTGGTGGAGAACACCCCGGCTTATCAGACTTTGATGTCGTTGCTTCCCGACAGGCAAGTAGAGATAATGAAAGCCATTGCGGCAGAAGGGTCGGTTGCCGCCCCGACAAACGGCGATTTCATACGCCGCTACAACCTGAAGGCGGCAAGCAGCGTAAGCAGTGCGCTTAAATCTCTGGTTGAAAAAGAACTTGTGTACAAGACGGAACGCGGCTATGTGGTCTACGACAGGCTCATGTCGCTGTGGCTGAAGAGCCTTTAGCGCAGCCAAGTCATTTTGCGTTGAGCCTCACTCCGATGCCGAGCATCAGGTTGTTGGGGTCTTTGAATTTGTTGAGTTCATACCCGATGTGCAGGAAGAAGTTGCGCGTGATGTCGGCTTTCAGGGCGAGTATCTGGTAGAAAGAGTCGGTGTCGCTGCCCTTGTAGATGATGTTGCGGCCCACTCCGGCGTTGATTGAGAAGATGGGCATCACAAACTCGACCCTTGCTGAGATACCTACTGATATGCGTTCGCTGAACGGCTGGCGGTAAAACTTTACGTCTTCGTCAATCGAGCCGTCGCCTGCCACGTGGCCGGCAAGGTTCGCGCTCTCGTCATATTGCATGTCAAGGGACAGTCCGGCGCGCAGGTTCTTGTTGAAATTGTACAGCGGCGTGAAGTTAAGACCTGCCACGGCGAACTTTCCCGGAGCCATGCCCGGAGTGCCGTCGGGTGGATATACCGCCCTTTTCCGCATCGCCCAGTATGCCACAATGTCGTAACTCACATGCCGCTTGAACGGCTCTTGCGCTGTGGCGGACGGCGTACTGTAGTCCAACTCGTTGTCTTTGTCTCCCCCGAAAGAGCGCGTAACGCCTATTGTCGCGCCGACGGTGTTCGCCCCGGCGTTGGGGTATTCGGTGTTGCCGTTAGAGTAGTGGGAGGCCGTTACGCCAGCCCTTAGGCTCGTGTTAGGAGCAATGCGCCAGTCGAGCAGCAGCCCGACGCTCATGTAAGCGTTGACGGTTGAGCCGATGGCGGTGTTGTACGGGTTGGTGTCTTCATTGTATTTCTTCCATCCGAACGAAGCTCCGAAGTTCCATTCGTAGTCCAACGACAGCCTGCGCGACAGCGAGGCGATGCGTGAAGTCTGGAATATGTATAGGGCGATAGGGCTTCCGACTTCGCGCTGGTTGAAGAAAGTGTTGTAGCTTATGCCCACTCCCTGCACGGCGTGCGGATAGAGACGGCCGAGGCGTGTGCCGCGTCCGAACTTGAAGCCGTACTTCACATGCGCTGCGAACGTTGAGCTTATGGCTTTTCCGGCGGCGTTGTCACCCTTGAAAAAATAGTGCGTGGGGAATACGTATCTAGGCCTTATGTCAAGTCCGACGTAGTGTGTCGGCCTGCGCGAGAGGCTGTCCGTTGTGCCGTGTTGTGCCCAGGCAGGGCAGGCGAGCATGGCCGCAATGGCGGCGAAGGCAATCTTCAGTTTATTCATCGCTGCTGTTTCCCATGTCATGTTTTGCCACTAAATATCCCTCCGGGCAGCTGCATACAAGCGTGCCGGAGTATATTCTGCGCCTGCCCGACCACGGACATGAGGCGTAGACCGTATAAGGCACGCTGTAAGTGCGTATTCCGTTGGCAATGGTTATTTCCTGCCAAGCTCCGGCTTCCACCTTTATGTCTATGCTGAAGTCGGTGTCGCGTCCGTAATCCATTGTCTGCCTGGCCACTCCGAACTCCACTTCAGTACCCTGCATGGCGGCTTCTCCGTCGGTTACGTCGGGTATTTCGATTTTCGGAAGGCTGTTGCCGAACACGCGGCGGTAGTTATGTTCAACCCAGTTAGCGTCAGAAGCGTAGAACGTCGCAATGCGTTTTGAGTAGCGGTAGGGATACATCCTGACGCTGACGGGCTGCGAGCTGCCGCGGTTGTCCACAACTGTCGAGTAGGCTATTTCCACCTTCGGGTCTTCCGACCACGAGCTGAAACAGCCCCAGTCGTATGCAACGCTGTCCACAGTGTACTTCGGCGTGGGCATGAGCAGCGGTTCGAGCATGCGCGTCTCATACTCGTTGCCCACCTCTATGTACATTCTTACAGGCTCGTCGTACAGGTTTTCGCGCAGCGTCATGTCAAGTCTGCCGCCGCCCGTCTTCTCCAGATGGAAGTCGAGAAAGCGGTCGCCGTAGTCAAGCCGTCCGTTTCCGCCGGTGTGCCACGGCAGTTCCTGCGGCTCGCCGCCGAGCGTAGTGGCCGACATGTCCATGCCTCCGTACAGGCTGTAACACTTCAGCACTCCCCAGTTTGAAGCGTCGAAGCTCACAGCCGCGCAGCTGTCTTCTTCAGACAAGAGCACCTGCGGCACTTCAGTCATGAAGTTGTCGATGAACACGTCGTCGTTGCATCCGGCTAACATTGCCGCCGCAAGCAGGCTGGCGCATGCACATTTAGCTTTTACCATACAGTCAGTCATTGTTGCGGAGCTAATCCGCATGTTATGGAAAGACATGCAAAGATAGTGTAAGCCGGGCAAAATGCAAAATAAAAGGTCGTGAAACGGACTTTTATTTTGCATTTCCGAAGCACGGCATACTTTTGTTCACGTGGGCACGCATCATACGTTCGACTATACGGCAATATACCCTTTAGGGTGTAATTAAGGTAAATTTACATTATTTTATACCTTAAAGGGTATAATAAAAGAATATAAAACGTGATGCCGTCTACATCTGCTATCGTAATGAAAGGTTTGTCAGCAGAAAGCGGACGGAAAACTCTCAATATCAAGCCGTTGATTTCCCATTTTCCAAAAGGCCACCTTTTACGTTGCAAAAGGTGGCCTTTCGGCGTGTAAAAGGTTGCCTTTTGCAGGCTAAAAGACGGCCTTTTGGAAAGTGAATAATTATAAATGAAAAACGAATAATTATCCGATGGCAATACAGGTGCAGGCAGGAGGTTGGACGGCATACGGCAGGCGGCCCGGCAATAATTTCCGCTTTTTGCGGCAAACGTTCGTTTGTTAGGCGGAAAATTAGTAAGTTTGCATACATGAACAGTGATTTGACAAACATCACGGAGTGGTGTGAAAACATAATAATAGCCGACGCCGACCATATAGACAGGGTGGCGTTCGACATTATTGTGAACTTCGAGCGCATGCTGATGCGCCGCATTCCACAGGCCGACATGGCGCGGTGGATTGACTGCGTGGCCTTGGACGGCGGCGTGCGCGAGGGCGACAACCATACGCAGGTGGTGCTAATCCACGACAAGAAAAACGACCGCATGGAGAACTTCTTGCCGTCGGTATATGCCACAGAGCTTGACGGCAAGGCCTTCAGCGACAACCTCGGAGAGTTCACGATAAGCTCGCTCGCGGTGGAGAACATGGTAGGCAAAGACGACTTGATGTGCGAAGTGCTTGCCGAGGCGTGCCGCCGCAAGGAGGTGACGCGCATCATGGTTGTGCCGGGCGAGGGCGAGTCGTATGACGCAGTGCGCCACGAGCTGCGCCGCGCAGGCGACGACAAGCGCGTAACCGTGTTCGCCATGCAGCCCATGCCGGGCGGAAACTTCCGTCAGGAGATACTCGGCTACTCGCTGATGAGCGCACTCGGAATAAGAGCGGAGGAACTTAAATAAAGGTGAGAAGGTGAAAGGGTGAGAAGGTGAGGAAAGGTGAAAGGGTGAAAAATTGAAAAGGTGAAGAACGGCTTGGTGGTCAACGGCGCTTTGTCTGTTCTCCCATTCTTCCCATAACTCCCAGCCCTCCCAGTCCTCCCAATCCCAAAAAAGAAAACAAACAACAAGTAAAAATATTACAACAATGGGAAAAGTATTGATGATTGGCGCAGGTGGCGTTGCCACCGTAGCGGCGTTCAAGATTGCCAAGAACGCCGACGTGTTCACCGATTTCATGATAGCAAGCCGCAGGAAGGAGAAGTGCGACCAGATTGTGGACGCCATCCACAAGGCCGGACTGGACATGCCCATACGCACGGCGCAGGTTGATGCCGATGACGTGGAGCAGCTCAAGGCCCTGTTCAACGACTACAAACCCGAGCTGGTTGTCAACCTCGCGCTGCCTTATCAGGATTTGACCATCATGGAGGCGTGCCTTGCTTGCGGTTGCAACTATCTCGACACGGCCAACTATGAGCCTAAAGACGAAGCCCATTTCGAGTACTCGTGGCAGTGGGCTTACAAGGAACGCTTCGAGCAGGCAGGGCTTACGGCCATTCTGGGCTGCGGCTTCGACCCCGGCGTGAGCGGCATATACACGGCTTACGCGGCAAAGCATCACTTCGACGAGATACAGTATCTTGACATAGTTGACTGCAACGCCGGCAACCACCACAAGGCTTTCGCCACCAACTTCAACCCCGAAATCAACATACGCGAGATAACACAGAAGGGGCTTTACTACAAGGACGGGCAGTGGCTGGAGACCGAACCGCTTGAAGTTCACAAGCCGCTGACCTATCCGAACATCGGTCCGAGGGAGAGTTACCTCATGCACCACGAGGAGCTTGAGAGCCTTGTGAAGAACTATCCGACAATCAAGCAGGCGCGCTTCTGGATGACTTTCGGCCAGCAATACCTCACTTACCTTGACGTTATACAGAACATCGGCATGTCGCGCATTGACGAAATAGAGTATGAAGCGCCGCTGGCCGACGGTTCGGGAAAGACCGCACGGGTGAAGATTGTCCCCTTGCAGTTCCTCAAAGCCGTGCTGCCCAATCCCCAGGACCTCGGCGAGAACTACGACGGCGAGACCAGCATAGGCTGCCGCATACGCGGACTGAAGGACGGCAAGGAGCGCACCTATTATATATATAACAACTGTTCGCATCAAGAAGCGTACAAGGAGACGGGCATGCAGGGCGTAAGCTACACTACGGGTGTGCCCGCAATGATTGGCGCGATGATGTTCTTCAAAGGTCTGTGGCGCAAGCCGGGCGTTTGGAACGTCGAGGAATTCGACCCGGATCCGTTCATGGAGCAGCTCAACAAGCAGGGACTGCCTTGGCACGAAGTGTTCGACGGCGACCTGGAACTGTAAGGAAGATACAAGCAGACAAGGCACGAGCAGACAAGAAAGCTTGCTCTTTTGTGCTTGGTTTGCAGATAAATACATATAATAGGGTAAGTAGGCGAAGGTGCAGTAAGGTCTGGTAAAATAGGCAAATGCCCTTGTCTGCTTGCTACTCGTAAACTCGTTAACTGAAAAAACAATGGCAAAAGAAAAAGACAATGCGGCAGAAGCAAGCGCGCAGGATGGCAAACTGAAAGCCCTTCAGGCCGCAATGGCCAAGATAGAAAAAGACTTTGGCAAGGGGTCTATCATGAAGCTGGGCGACGAGAATATCGAAGCTGTGGAGGTAATACCCACAGGAAGCATCGGCCTTAACGCCGCATTGGGCGTTGGCGGATATCCTCGCGGCAGGATAATAGAAATCTACGGCCCTGAGAGCAGCGGTAAGACGACGCTTGCCATACATGCAATCGCCGAGGCGCAGAAGGCCGGAGGCATTGCGGCTTTTATAGACGCGGAGCACGCCTTCGACCGTTTCTATGCGGCGAAGCTCGGCGTTGACATCGACAACCTGCTCATATCGCAGCCCGACAACGGCGAACAGGCTCTTGAGATAGCAGACCAGCTTATCCGTTCGTCGGCCATCGACATCCTTGTTGTTGACTCCGTGGCCGCCCTTACGCCTAAAAAGGAGATTGAAGGCGACATGGGCGACAACAACGTCGGCCTGCAAGCACGCCTCATGAGCCAGGCTTTGCGCAAGCTGACGTCTACCGTAAGCAAGACGAATACTACCTGCATATTCATCAACCAGCTGCGCGAGAAAATCGGAGTGATGTTCGGCAATCCGGAAACGACCACCGGCGGCAATGCGTTGAAGTTCTACGCGAGCGTCCGTTTGGACATTCGCAAGGTGACAAGCATCAAGGACGGCGACCAGATTGTCGGCAACCAGGTGCGCGTCAAGGTAGTAAAGAACAAGGTTGCGCCGCCTTTCCGCAAGGCAGAATTTGAGATAACGTTCGGCGAAGGCATATCAAAGGTTGGCGAACTCGTCGACCTCGGCGTTGAGTATGACATCATACAGAAGAGCGGTTCGTGGTTCTCTTATCAGGGAAGCAAGCTCGCACAGGGCCGTGACGCCACCAAGACACTGCTGAAGGACAACCCGGAATTGTGTGAAGAGATAGAAGCGCAAATCATGCAGGCCATCTCCGCCAAGGAACAATATTAAAAGGTAAAAAGGTGAAAAAGTAAAAAGGTAAAATAACTGCTTGTAATTCAACGGTTTTTACCTTTTTACTTTTTCACCTTTTTACCTTTTCACTCTTAAAATAATGCAGGTAACGACAGACATATTGCAGGCTTGGTTCACGCTGTTCAACCAAAAGTATTTCGGCGGAAGGCTGCCTGTTCCGGCATTGTCGGTGGGCAAGTCGCGCACGCGCCTTGGCTCGTTGACGTGGAAGTTGAGGCGAAAAGTGTTCTCGAAGCAGCCCGGTGAATACACGATACGCATCAGCAACTACTATGACGCGGACGAGATTACGTTCAAAAGTGTGCTCTTGCATGAGATGATTCATTTGTATGTGGTGGCAGGAAGGTTGAAAGATACGTCGCCGCATGGTGTCATCTTCCGTCGTGAAATGCGTAGGATAAATGCCGACGGATGGCAGGTAAGCGTGTCGGCGAAGGTTGTCGGCATGAAGGCGGCGGCTTCCGTGAAGGTCAAGAGGCGGCCGCGTATTGTGCTTGCAGTGGTTATGAACGACGGCAAACGACTGCTTTCGGTTGTAGGCAGGAACTATGTCAGGATGGTGGACAGTGCCGTAAGGCGTTCACCTGGCGTGAAGTCGCACGCATGGCATGTGTCGGCTGACGAGTATTTTGCCGCCTTTCCAACCGTGCGCACGCCGAAAGGACGTGTCGTTACGCCTGAGACATTTGACCGTTTGGCTGCTTCCATGCAGCCGTTGAACCTTTAGCCGGTGTGTGTTTGCATAAAAATGAATGCCTCAAAGGCTTTCGCCCCTGAAGCATTCCGAGTTTGTGCGTTGGTTGATTTGTAGAAAGCCATGTTACCATTGGCTGTATTTCTTGTTGCTTAGTTTGTCGCTATACATCTTGAAGAAGTCGCATCCGAGTATTTCGGAAATTCTGAACAGCTCTTCGGTGCTGATTGTCTGTTTTTCAAAAATCTTGTAGACGTTGGTGCGGCTGCATTCCAGTTGCCCTGCAAACCAAACTACTGAATGTTTGCTTGTCTTCAGCCTGTTCTTTATTTCAGAGCCGATGTCGATTTTACCTGTGTGCAACCTTGTCGGTTTACGTCCTTTCATCTTTGGTGGGTGGTAATGTCGTAATGCAAAGATAGTCGTTTACGGCAACAAATGCAAATGCCGGTTGTGGCGTAATGGAGCAGTGTGTACGGATGGGTGCTTGTTCGGTCGTATTTTGTGCTTGACCGGTTGAAAAAACAATGACGCTCTTTCGCCGGTTGTGGCGTGTCCGGATAAAAAGAGATACGGGCAGACAGGAAATCCCGTCCGCCCGTACACATTATTAAAGTTATGGCGATTTTACAGGTTTGCAAGCTCCACAACCTTGTCGACTGCTGCCGAAAGGCCGTCTGTGTTCTTGCCTCCGGCAGTGGCGAAATGGGGCTGTCCGCCGCCTCCGCCTTGGATAAGCTTGGCCGCCTCGCGCACCATCTGGCCTGCGTTCAGGTTATGGTCGGCCACGAGGTCGTCGCTAATCATCACGCTCAATGTTGGCCTTCCCTCGTAGACGCTGCCCACAACGCACAGCAGATGGCCGTCGGCTGCGGCACGGAGCTTGAACACAAGGTCTTTAGCCATGTCCTGCTTCATCGGCATTACGGCTGTTACAACCTTCACGCCGTTCACAATCCTTGCCTGCGCCAGCAGTTTTTCCTTGGTCTGTTCAACAGCTTCAGCCTGGAAATGCTCGATGCTTTTCTTCATCGAGTCATGTTCTTCTATGTACTTCTCGATAACACCTTTCAGGTCTTTGGCGTTGTTGAACAGCGCACGGATGGCCTTCATGGCGTCCTCTATATTGTAGAGCAGTTCCTCGCATTCCTTTCCCGTCTTGGCCTCGATACGCCTTACGCCCGCAGCAACGCTGCTTTCCGACACGATTTTGAGCATGCCTATGCGGCCGGTAGAGCGTGCGTGGATGCCTCCGCAGAACTCAACGCTGGGGCCGAACTTAACCACGCGCACCTTGTCTCCGTATTTCTCGCCGAACAGGGCGATGGCTCCCATCTTCTTGGCCTCGTCCAAAGGCATGTCACGATGCTCGTCAAGCGGAATGTCCTGGCGTATCATGTCGTTGACGATACGCTCGACCTGACGCAGCTCTTCGTCGCTAACCTTCTGGAAATGTGAGAAGTCAAAGCGCAGCGTGTCAGGCGAAACATACGAGCCTTTTTGCTCAACGTGGTCGCCCAAAACCTGCTTCAGAGCGTAGTCGAGCAAGTGGGTGGCGGTGTGGTTGGCCGCGCTTGCCTCGCGCTTGTCGGTGTCAACGCAGGCCATGAAGTCGGCTTCAGGCTGCTTCGGCAGAGCCTTCACGATGTGGACAGACTGGTTGTTCTCCCTTTTCGTGTCGATTATGTCGATTGTCTCGTTCTCGCTTACCAGCACGCCGCAGTCTCCTACCTGTCCGCCCATTTCTCCGTAGAAGGGCGTGTTGTCGAGCACAAGCTCGTAGAAGGTCGATTTCTTCTGCGTAACCTTGCGGTAGCGGAGTATGTGGCATTCATATTCGGTATAGTCGTAGCCCACGAACGTCTGTTCGCCTTGGCGCAGTTCGGTCCAGTCGCTGTTCTCAACGGCGGCGGCGTTGCGTGCGCGCTGCTTCTGCTTCTGCATCTCCTCGTCAAACTGCTTCTCGTCAACGGTCAGCCCGTTCTCGCGGCATATAAGCTCGGTAAGGTCGAGAGGGAAGCCGTAAGTGTCGAACAGGCGGAACGCCTTTGCGCCGTCAAGCTCGCTCTTGCCTGCCGCCTTCACCTCGTCCATAGCCTCGTTGAGCATGCTGATGCCGTTGGAGAGCGTGCGCAGGAACGAGTCTTCCTCCTCTTTTATCACTCGCATGATGAGTTCGCGCTGCGCTTCAAGCTCGGGGTAGGCCGCTCCCATCTCGCTGACAAGCGTCGGCACGAGTCGGAAGAGGAATGCGTCCTTCTGTCCGAGGAAGGTGTATGCGTACCTAACCGCGCGGCGAAGGATGCGGCGTATCACGTATCCGGCCTTGGCGTTGCCCGGCAGCTGGCCGTCGGCTATCGAGAAAGCGACGGCGCGCAGGTGGTCGGCAACGACGCGCATCGCCACGTCCGTCTTCTCGTCCTTGCCGTATTCAAGGCCGGAGAGGCGCGATATTTCCTTTATTACTGGCTGGAATATGTCCGTGTCATAGTTTGAGTGCTTGCCTTGCAGGGCGCGGACAAGGCGCTCGAAGCCCATACCTGTGTCGATAACGTTCATCGACAGCTTTTCAAGAGAGCCGTCAGCCTTGCGGTTATACTGCATGAACACAAGGTTCCATATCTCGATTACCTGTGGGTCGTCCTTGTTCACAAGCTCGCGTCCGGGCACTTTGGCCTTCTCTTCGGGCGTGCGCGAGTCGAGGTGGATTTCCGAACACGGGCCGCAGGGGCCTGTATCGCCCATCTCCCAGAAGTTGTCGTGCTTGTTTCCGTTGATTATGTGGTCGGCCGGAACGTGCTTTGCCCAATACCGTGCGGCCTCGTCGTCGCGTTCGAGGTTCTCCTCCGGCGAGCCTTCAAACACTGTAACGTACAGGTCGGCAGGGTCAAGATGGAGCACATCGACGAGATATTCCCACGCCATGTCTATCGCTCCCTCCTTGAAGTAGTCGCCGAAGCTCCAGTTGCCCAGCATCTCGAACATCGTGTGGTGGTAAGTGTCGTGGCCCACCTCCTCAAGGTCGTTGTGCTTTCCGCTTACGCGCAGGCACTTCTGCGAGTCAGCGCGGCGGCGCGGTTCAGGGTCGCGCGTACCCAATATAATGTCTTTCCACTGGTTCATGCCTGCGTTGGTGAACATCAGTGTAGGGTCATCCTTGATAACCATCGGTGCCGACGGCACTATCTTGTGTCCTTTACCTTCAAAAAACTTCTTGAAAGATTCGCGTATTTCGTTAGCTGTCATCATATTATGTTTTGTTTGCTTTCGGTCGGCAAAATTATAAAAAATCCGACAAAAAGCCAAATTATTTGCACTTATGGATGATAAATTCATAATGCGTTGACAGTCAACGCATTGCCAAGTGTCCGCCGTCGGCGTTGCAAAAGGTGGCCTTTTAGCGTCCCAAAGAGCACCTTTTACAAGCTAAAAGGCCATCTTTCGCAACGCAAAAGACGGCCTTTTGGAAAGCCGCTGTTCACAGGCTGTTTAGCCGCCGGTTACCGCGTGCCGTCACGTTAGTCGGCAACGCTTTGCCGGAAAAATGCGCTTTGCGGCGCCTCTTTTTGCAAAATGTGAAGCGTTTTGTCGGCAAAAGGTCTTATCTTTGCATAAGATAAGCTGCACTCGGGAAAATGCAAGCGAGCTTGCTTTCCTCTCGTTTGCATTATCTTTGCCGCTGTTCTTATGTCAAAAAATCATTTTGCAGGATTATGAATTGGCTCATATTGATTATCGCCGGCCTGTTTGAGACGTGCTTCGCCTTCTGTTTGGGAAAGATGAAAGACACCGCAGGCACGGAGCACTGGCTGTGGTGCGCAGGCTTCTTGGTCAGTCTTACGCTTAGCATGGTGCTCTTGGCGAAGGCAGTACACACCATTCCGATAGGCACGGCCTATCCCGTGTGGACGGGAATAGGCGCCGTGGGCACGGTGCTTGTGGGCATACTTGTGTTCAAAGAGCCTGCAACATTCTGGCGGCTGTTCTTCATCGCCACGCTCATAGCATCGGTCGTAGGGCTTAAAATGGCGCATTAGAGGCAGGGTAGGGCGACTGTAGGTCATTTAGTTCATAATGATTTGCAGTTTAGTCCGCACGGACAGAGAGAAGAAGTCAATGCCGGCAACGGGCTTAACATTTATGTTTTATTACACCCTAAAGGGTATAAAATAATATATTTTTAATAAAATTACACCCTAAAAGGTATAATTATTGTTTTTATTTTGTATCTTCGCAAATGGCAACAAGCCAATAAACACGGTGGAACATGAACAATGCTGACATGGAGATAGCGGCCTTCGTGAAGGAAGCGCGCAAGAAGTTCGGCCTTACGCAGATAGACCTGGCCGACAAGGCTGGCGTGGGGCTGCGCTTCGTCCGCGAACTGGAGCAGGGCAAGCAGACGCTGCGCATGGACAAGATAAACCAGGTGCTGCGACTGTTCGGCCGACAGGTGGGGGCTGTTTCCATAGCAGACAAGTGACGAGTTACAAGCAGACGAGTGGCGAGTTACAAGTAAACGAGTGGCGAAACAAATATCCTTGTCTGCTTGTCCCTCGTCCCTTGTCAACTAAAAGATTAAGAATGAAACGCGCATTGGTATATCTGCACGACCGGCTTGCAGGCCGGTTGACCGAAGACGAGAACGGCTACACGTTTGAGTATGACGCGGCCTATCTCGCGTCTGACGGCGCGGAGTCCGTAAGCCTTACGCTGCCGTTGGCGGCGGAGGCGTATCACGACACGGTGATGTTTCCCTTCTTCGACGGCCTTATACCCGAGGGCTGGCTCTTGGGGATAGCCGAGCGCAGCTGGAAGATAGACCAGCGCGACCGCATGTCGCTGCTCTTGGCCTGCTGCAAGGACTGCATCGGGGCGGTAAGCGTGGTGCCGGAGGACCATCACGACACAACCTAATACCCACCCCAGCCCTCCCGAAGGGAGGGTGTTTGATTAGTCTTGCAATTTGAAAAAACATATTAATAACAGATAAACAACGCTCATCACTCCTTAGGCAAACTAAGCTCCCTCCCTTAGGGAGGGTTGGGGTGGTATTATATGAAGTGCCTGTTTTGCTATAAAGACCTGAAGGAAGGCCAGACCGACTACCATCCGGCCTGCGCCCGAAAGTTTTTCGGCGTGAAAAACGCGCCGAAGCTGCCTTACGTCCGCGCCCAGTTAGGCGACCTGGCGCGCAAGGTGGTGCGCGCGCAGACCACGCTAACGGGCGTGCAGGCAAAGCTGTCGCTTGACATCGACAAGGGAGGCAGGAACCTGCCCGACCGCTTCACCATCGTAGGACTGTGGGGACGGTTCATCCTTAAGCCGCAGACCGACACGTACCGCGCACTGCCCGAGCTTGAAGACCTTACCATGCACATGGCCGAAGCGGCAAAAATCATGACCGTGCCGCACTGCCTCATACGCTTCAGCGACGGCGAACTGTGTTACATCACGCGCCGCATCGACCGGTTGGCAGGCGGCGGCAAGGTGCCCATGGAGGACATGTGCCAGCTTACGGGGAGGCTCACCGAATACAAATACAAGGGTTCTTACGAGCAGATTGCCAAGGCCATACGCCGTTATTCGTCGGCTCCGCAGCTCGACGTGGTGAACTTCTGGGAGGTGGTGGTGTTCTCATGGATAACCGGCAACGCCGACATGCACCTTAAAAATTTCTCGCTGTACAACCCCGACGGCGGCGGATACACACTGACTCCGGCCTATGACATGCTCGCTACGACGCTCGTGATGCCCGAAGACACCGAGGAACTGGCCCTTACACTTAACGGCAAGAAGCGCAAGTTGCGCAAGGCCGACTTCATACGCTCCATTACTTCGACCGGCGTTGACGAGAAGGTAATCGAAAACATGGCGCGCCGCTTTGGCAGGGTGTTGCCCTCGTGGTTCGACCTTATCGACCGCTCGTTCCTGCCGGAAGACATGAAGCACGCCTACAAGAGCCTGATACTGCGGCGCGTCATCATGCTGAAATGACGCCGCAGGGGCGTTTCAGCCTTGTGAAAGCTGCCAATCTGCGGTTTTGGAGGGTGTTTGACAGCCTTTTATCCTTAAACAATGTTAAAACACCCGGCTGCAACCTGTTTTTCAGATTCTTTTCAGAAAAGCTCATAATCTTTGCAACAGAAAAAGAAACAAGATGAATAATAACACTAAAAAGAAGAAGATTATGAAACGTATCATTCAAAGCGCAGTAGTAGCATTAGTATGCCTCGTGGCATTTTCAGCAAGTGCATTGGCCGACAACGACAAGCCGATAAACGTAAACCAGCTCCCGGCAACGGCACAGCAGATTATCAAAAAGCACTTCAGTGCCAAGAAGGTGGCTCTTGCCAAGGTGGAGTCAGGGCTTTTCGAGAAGAGCTATGACGTAGTGTTCAACAACGGCGAGAAGGTGGAGTTTGACCGTAACGGCAACTGGACGGAGGTAAACTGTAAGATGTCTTCAGTGCCTGCGGGACTTGTTCCGGCGAAAATCGCAAGTTATGTAAAGTCTACTTATCCGGGAACGAAAATCCTTCAGATAGAGAAAGACGACAACCGTTATGAGGTTAAGCTGTCTAACCGTCTGGAAGTGACGTTCAACAAGAATTTCCAGGTAGTCGATATTGACGACTGATTGCGGCAATCCCGCCCATGCCAAAGCGGCATGGACGGGAACGCAAGCCGTGTTCCTTACAGGGAAACATGCCTGGCCATTTATGAAACGGAGGCTGCAGAAGCCCTTAAACCACATCATTACAATGAGAACTATCATAATATCGATGCTTGCCGCGTTGGCAATGCTTCTGCCGAATGTGGCCCGTGCCAATACAGGCGACTACAAGGCTATTCCCGTAGACCGCCTGCCTGCGGTGGCTTTGCAGACTATCAAGACACACATGGCTGGCCGTAAGGTGGCCATTGCCAAGGTGAAGAGCGGCCTGTTCAGCAAGGAGTACACCGTGATATTCACTAACGGGGAGAAGATTGAGTTTGACGGGCATGGTAAGTGGACGGAAGTGAAGTGCAAGCGGTCGGCCGTGCCTGCATCGCTTGTCCCCCAGCAGATAGCCAGGTACATAAGTTCTAACTATCCGGACTGCCGCATTCTTGAGATAGAACGCGACGAAGACGAATATGAAGTGAAGCTGTCGAACTATGTGGAAGTTACTTTCGACAGCAAGTTTAACGTCATCGACATCGATTGAAAATAATGGATAGCTGAATAAGACAGGAATGAATTGAATGAATGATTTGACAAATCAGCTGCTTTCCGGCATACGGGAAGCAAACGGACGGCCGGCTTTCACACGATGAAAGTCGGCCGTTTAGTTGTATATGGAACGTCTGACGGTTACGTGTCAACGTCAGAACACCGGCAGTGATGCCAGCTGGCGGGCGAGCGTCTGCGCTATCCGTTGCTGCCCTTTGGTGCTGGGGTGCAGCAGGTCGGTGTGCTTGTCGTGGAAGTAATGTTGCTGTGCGGCCACCATGGGGTTGAGTCCGCTGACGGAGTAGAGGTCAATCACGGGCACTCCCCACACGTTGCCGGCCTCTTTCACGGCATCGACGTATGTGCTGAAATACTCTCCGCAAAGGTTCTGCCAGCTTTCGTCAGGCTGTATGTTGGTGTCGCTGAAAGTCGCATAGGCGCGGTGTATGGGCGTAAGGAGCACAATCTGCTTGTCGGGGAAATACGTCTTGAGTTTTATCAGGGCAATGTTTATACGCCCTTTCATTGTGGACTGGTCTATTGACGGTATGCGGCGTTTGCGTGTGTACGTCTTCTTCGCTCCGTGAACGGCGGCTGTCACGGTGTCTTCACGTTCGTCATACCACCGCCCAAGGGGCACTCCTGCGTTGAAGTCGTTGGTGCCGATGAACACTATTACGGCGTCAACGCTGTCGCCATGTTCCTTATACAGCAGGTCGGCTTGACGCGGAACGTCGTCCCACTGGCGTCCGCTCTTGCCGTAGACGTAAGGCTTTATGGCGAGCGTCTGGCTCAGGTAGTGCCAGTATTTGTAAGGAATGTCTTGCTTGTTGTTCGCCGGGTCGGTCATGGAATCGCCGATAAAGCCCACGCGTTTGCCGTACCACGGATGACAGGTAAGCCGTTCTTCCGTGTTTACGGGGCAGTTGCCTGCCTGCTGCTGAGCCTGTTGCGCGGCAATGTTTGCGCTTGCCGCGATGGCAAGCGACAGCAGAAAACATCTTGTTTTCATTACTCTCTTGTTTTGATTTGTTTTATTTGAAAAGCTGTGTAGACAGATACCGTTCGCCGGTATCGGGCAGCAGGGTGACTATGCGCTTGCCTCTGTTGTCGCTGTTCATGGCCGCTTTCACCGCCGCTGCTACCGCCGCACCCGACGATATGCCCACTAATAGCCCCTCGGTGGATGCCACGAGGCGTGCCGTCTGCATGGCTTCGTCGTCTGTAACGGTAATGATGCCGTCAACAACGGTGGCGTCATAGTTGTCGGGAATGAAGTTCGCGCCTATTCCCTGGATTACGTGTGGCCCGGCAACGCCCTTTGACAGCAGCGGAGATGATGCCGGTTCAACGGCCATAACCTTTATGTTCGGGTTGTATTCTTTCAGTCTGCGGCCTGTGCCTGACACCGTTCCGCCTGTTCCTACACATGCTATGAACATGTCAATCCGGCCTTCAGTCTGTTCAAGTATTTCCTTGCCGGTAGTCAGGTAGTGGCAGCGTGGGTTGGCAGGGTTGCTGAACTGGCCGAGTATTACAGAGCCTTCAATCTCACGGTGCAGCCTTTCCGCCTCGCTTACGGCGGCTGCCATGCCTCCCGATGCAGGCGTAAGGCGCACTTCCGCGCCGTATGCCGCCACGAGTTTGCGCCTCTCTATGCTCATTGTTTCGGGCATTGTGAGAATTAGCCGGTAGCCTTTTATGGCGCAAATCATTGCCAGTCCGATGCCGGTGTTTCCGCTGGTAGGCTCTATTACGGTTGCTCCGGGCTTTAGCCTGCCGCTTTGTTCGGCGTCCTCAATCATCGAAAGGGCAACCCTGTCCTTGACGCTTCCGCCGGGATTGAGCATTTCCACTTTTGCCATTATCGGCGTTTCGATGCCGTAATGGTGCGACAACCGCCGCAATTCCATTATGGGTGTGTTGCCGATTAGCCGTAAAACATTGTCGGAAAACATGGTTTTTACTGTTTGGTTTGTTTACGGACGATGGTGTTCCCACCTTTTATTATTTCGTCCCTGCACTGTTCCATGAGCCATTTCGGCGTGCTTGTGGCTCCGCATATACCGACGGTCTCTACACCGGCAAGCCATTCCGGATTGATTTCGGCAGGCTCTTCAATGAGATGGCTGTTAGGGTTTACGCGGCTGCATTCGGCAAACAGCACGCGGCCGTTGCTGCTTTTGCGGCCGCAGACGAACAGGATGAGGTCATGGCGCATGGCGAACGCGCTGATGGCCGGCATGCGGTTGGCTACTTGGCGGCATATCGTGTCGAAGCTTCTGAACGTTGCTCCTGGCGCCATGTGCATTTGGATGTAGTCGGTTATGCGGTGAAACTCGTCGAGAGACTTCGTCGTCTGCGAATAAAGGTATATGTCCCGGGTGAAGTCGAGCTGCTTTACGTCGTCCAGGTCGGCCACGACGACGGCGCGTCCGGCGGTCTGTCCCACGAGGCCGAGCACCTCGGCGTGGCCCGGTTTGCCGAAGATTACTATCTGTGCGTCGTTGTTTTCGTCGTGCTTCCGCTTTATCCTGCGCTGCAGTTGGAGCACGACGGGGCACGTGGCGTCTATGATTTCGATGTTGTTCCGCTTCGCCAGCTCGTATGTTTCGGGCGGTTCGCCGTGGGCGCGGAGCAGCACTTTCACGCCGTTCAGCCGCTTCATGTCGTCGTGGTTGATGGTTATCAGCCCCATTTGCCTAAGCCGTTCGCACTCCATTCCGTTGTGTACGATGTCGCCGAGGCAGTAAAGCGTCTTTCCTGCGGCCAGCTCTTCTTCGGCCTTACGTATCGCCGTAGTCACTCCGAAGCAAAATCCGCTGCCGCTGTCAATCTCGATTTGCATTGTGAGTGTTTTGTTTTTCCGTTATGACTGACTTGACTCTTTGGCGTTGAAATAGCTTTCCAACAGCTCGTTTGCTGCTGCGAAGCTTGTGCGGCGGCCGTCCAATACCGAGCGTTCGGCTGCCTGCAACCGTTCCTGTATTGACGGATTGTTGTAGAAATGACCGCGAAGTTGCTCGTTGATGGTTTCGTACATCCAGTATTTGCTTTGCTCGTTGCGCCGGTAATCGAAGTATCCGTTGCCCTTGACAAAGGTGAAATACTCATACACCATGTCCCATATCTCCTTTATTCCGGTGCCGTAAAAGCCGCTGTAACACAACACCTTGGGTTGCCATCCGCTGTCAGACGGCGGAAAGAAGTGCAGCGCATTGCGGAAGTTTCGTGCCGCCAAGTGGCATTTGTCGACGTTTTCGCCGTCGCATTTGTTGATTATTATGCCGTCGGATATTTCCATGATGCCGCGCTTTATGCCCTGAAGTTCGTCGCCGGTGCCGGCAAGCTGGATGAGCAGGAAGAAGTCAACCATCGAGTGGCAGGCCGTCTCGCTCTGTCCGACACCTACCGTCTCGACGAAAATCTTGTCGTAACCGGCGGCCTCACAGAGTATTATAGTCTCCCTCGTCTTGCGCGCTACGCCGCCCAATGAGCCTGCGGTAGGGCTGGGACGGATGAACGCATCTTCCCTGACCGACAGCTTTTCCATGCGCGTCTTGTCGCCGAGGATGCTGCCTTTTGAGCGTTCCGAACTCGGGTCGATTGCCAAAACGGCGAGCTTTCCGCCTGTACGGTCGAGCACGTGGAGGCCGAACTGGTCGATGGATGTGCTCTTGCCTGCTCCCGGTACGCCGCTTATGCCTATGCGGATGGAGTTCCCGCTGTGCGGAAGACACTTCTCTATGACTTCCTGCGCCTTTGCGTAATGGTCGGGGTTCACGCTTTCAATCAGCGTCACCGCCTGGCTAAGCACCGTCACGTTGCCCTTCAGGATGCCTTCAACGATTTCCCCTACCGTCATCTCACGCCGCTTGTAGCGTCCGCGGTTGAGGTAAGGATTCACGGTTGAGGGCTGTTCCACGCCGGCGTTTACCGTCAGCCCCTTGTATTCTTTGCTGTTTTCGGGATGTTCCATGTTCGTGTCTTTTTTGTCATTGTTTGACGTTTACGTGTATCACCACTTTCGACTTGTTGGGGTCGTTGGTTATCATCAGTACGCGAGGCTTGCTCCTTGCGTTTTTAAGGAGCTTGCGGTAAGCCGTTATTTTAATCTTGGCCGACTCTCCGGGGTCGAGCCTTGACTTGTTCAGGCGCACCTTCAAGCCTGTTGTGAACATCTGCATCGAGCTTATTGTTAGCCTGCTGCGTCCCTGGTTTTCTATCGTTATAATGCCGCTCTTGTGGTCTTTGCCCTCGAAAGAGCCGAGGTCGAGCGTTTCGGTTGACAGTTTCATCACCGGCGCGTTGAGCCTCTGCGTCTCAGACATGTTCCTGAATTCAGGCAGGAGTACGGCCGAAATGGAGATTTCCTTGTCGTCGCTCACCTTGTCGCCGGGGAACATTCCGAGGTAGACTGACGATTGTGTCAGGCCGTAGCTGCGCAGTTTCATTGAGTTGAGTGTGAACGTTGCCACTCCTGTACGGCCCGGAGCGATGGTTTCGGGCGAAACCGTTGCGCTGATGTAATTGGGCAGGTGCATCACCACGGGAGTTACACTCTCGCTGCCGCTGTTGATGATGTGGATTTTCTCGACCGGCGTTTCGCCGAGGTTTACGTCGTCAAACTCAATGTTGTTCTTGTCTGTGCGGACGCTGCCAAGCGTATAGTCATAGACGCCCGAATAGTCGGCAAGATGGTCAACCACCACTCCTTTCATCGTAAGGTAGAACGGCCTGTCCGACGCGTTGCTGTAAATCGCCGCCTCTTTGTAGAAGTGTCCCATCTGCCGGGCGTCGAACGTCACCTCGACGGTGAAGTTGTCGCCCTTGGCTATGGTGCCTTTCGGATATTCGGCAACCACGCAGTCGCAGCTGGTCCGCACCGTGTCGATTGTCAGTTCGCTGCCTTTGTTGCGCAGTTCGAACTTCACAGTGACGGGCGTTTCGTACATCACGCTGCCGCAGTCGATTACTTCCTGCTTCGCCGAGATGCGTTGTGCCGACACACCCAATGATACAAAAGCCAGAAGAACGGCCGATATTGCTTTTTTGTTCATTGTTTCCCTTGTCTTGTTTTATTTAATTTCAACCGACTGTGAAGCCGCCCTTGCCGAGTATTCCGGCGCGTAAGCGCATGAAGCGGTGCATGTTCCGGTCTCATAGCGGCCTGCGCGGTCGATGTAGTATTCAGTTTCTATCACGTGCGTGCCTTTGCTCATGCGGTCGTAATAATAATATGTGGCGTTGTCCTTCGGTGCGCAGTAGTAGCCGCGGCGGTATCCGCTGAGCTGGCCTACGGGTTCCATGCAGGCCGCGCGCTTGTCTTTCACTTGCACGTAGTCATAGTCGCGGTCGGCATTTATGGTGATGCGCACGGTCACGCGGTCGCCCACTTTCAGGTTGGTTGCAGGCCGTCCGTTTTCGTCGAGGATTTCCCTCGTCACGCGAAAGGCGGCATTTGAGCTTTCAATTGATGACGTTTTGCACAGCGATTGACCGTATATTGCGCCCCAAGAGGTGCCCTTTGATAACTTGTTGGCTGTGAAGGTGTTACCGCCCTCATAATCGGTTGTTGTCTTGACGTAGCCCAAACCGGCTGTGGCCTGCGGCAGGTCGAGCTTCTTGCCGTCAACGGAGAGCGTCGTTTCTTCCTTGCCGTCAAGCTCCGTCATGTTTCCGTCGAGGAATGCGTAGACGGCATTCACGTTGTTGAACGGCGTGTCCCATGCCTGAACGCGCTTCTGCATGAGCAGCCAGCGCCTCATTTCTTCAATGCTTTTGGCGTAGCCCTGCTCGTCGACAAGCTTCATTGCTTCAATCGCTGCGACCTGTGTCGGTATGCGGTAGTCGAACCAGCTGTAGCCTGAACGCGGAGAGTCGTAGTAGCGTCCCATCTCTTCCGTAGCCACGGTGTACTCGTCAAGGCTCTTGATGTATTCGCCTGCGCGCTGCGTTTCGCCGTGTTTCGCCAGCACGACAGCCATCAGTGCCTTGTAATACAGGTTCAAAACGGCATTGTTCTCCTTCAGGCTTTCAAGTATATAGTTGGCTGCCTCTTTCTCTTTGGCTGAAAGTTGTCTGCCGTTCAGTGCGCAGATGTACAGGTAGTGAACGCTGTTGTCAACGAATACTATGGGCGTTGCGTCCTTGTCCTTGCGCTCCTTCAGCTCCTCGTATTCCTCAACCAGCTTGTTGCCGAGGAACTTCATCGCGTGGTTTATCATGTCCTGCGTGTCCGCCTGCTTGCCGGTCATCTTGTCTAAGCGCACAAGTGTTTCGGTTACTGCTGCCGTGAGGGTTACCGAACCGTAGCGCATCCCCGGCCACCAGCACCACGAACCGTCCTCCTTACTTTGCAGTTTGCTTAGCTTTTCGAGCGTGGTCGAGAGGTTGTTGGCCAGCGTAGAGCTGTCAAAATAGTTCGCCAGCATCTGCTTCTGGTCGCTTTCGCGTTCGGCATCAGCCACCCAAGGCGTCTCGTCGAGCACGATGTCTTTAAGCTCCTGGTTCTTTTCAAGGTTGCTCTTCAGGCTCTCCTGTCCGGCCTCGCGCTTCCACTGCTCGAATACGGAGCGTATTCTCGGCGACTGCTTCATCAGGTATGCGCTTATGCTGTTGGCATAATAAGCTACGGCAAGGCTTATGGCGTTGTCCTCGCGTGCGTTGTTTATATAAGGTAATGCCTGTATTGTGAGCCAAGCCGGATTGTTGGTGTACTCTACAGTCAGCTTTTCGTCGCTTCCGCCGTCGGGGAACAGTTGCTTCAGGTCAATGGTCTTTACGCCCGGTCCGTGCTGAGTGAAGGGCACGGTGTTGGTTACAAGCTCCGCGTCGGGCAGTATCGGCAGGTAATGTTGCTCTCCGTCGCTGAAGTCTTTGCCTTCGGCGAAGATGCGGCAGACGAGCAGTGTGTGGCTGTTGTCGGGATTGTAGCTGAACGATACGTTGCCAGTCGAGTCGGCGGCAACCTCGAATTTCTGTTTAAGTTCCAATACAACCTTCTCCGTTTCGGGGTCAACCATCTGCATGATGGCCGTTCCCTTCACTGCGTTTTCAGACGTGTTGAATATCCGTGCGGCAATGGTTGCACGGTCGCCGACGCGTACAAAGCGCGGCATGTTTGGCTGAACCATGACTTTCTTTGATGCAACGGCCTTGCCGTAGACCATTCCGTTGTTCATGTCCTTGTCGTGTGCAAGCCCCATGAAGCGCCATGTCGTCACGCTCTCGGGCAGGGTGAACTTCACCGAAACGTTGCCCGCGCTGTCCGTCTGGAGGGCAGGATAGAAGAAAGCGGTCTCGTTTAGGTTCTCGCGCAGCTGCACTCCGGCATCCGGATTACCTTCGGCTTCACTACTTGCAGCGTCGCTTTTCATTATGCTTCCACCCAATTCATCATTACCTTGAACATCATAAGCTCCGATGGTAGTCTTCGAGCTTGCCGCGTCTTTCTTCATCGTGGGCGCAACGTTATAGTCAACCGATGCGCCTTTTACAGGCATTCTAAGTTTTATTGACCTTGTCGAGCCGTAGGAAACCTCTTCAACTGTCGCAAAAACATTTCCGCTTGTGCTGTAATATTCAGGCTCGATGGCGATGTAACCGAAGTCAAGCTGCGGCACATTGGCAAGCTTCAAGTCCATGCTGCTGTAGAGATTGGCCTGCCGGTAATATGGAGTTGACCAATGTGTGTAGGGCAATGAGATTGACATATATGACGGGAACGACCATGAGAACGGTGCCAGCTGCTCGAGAGAGTAGTCGTACATAGTTGCCAGCAGCTGTGCGTCGGCCGGTGTTCCGTCAGGTTTCGTTACGTTTAGAGTCCACTCTTCCTGTTGTCCCGGGGTCAGACGGTCGCGGAAAGTGCCCCATTTCACTATGAGACGCTTGTCGGGCAGAGGCTTGCGTATGCTTTCGTTGTGCATGTAAGCCTGGCCGTTTTTCACCCAAACGAGGTTGATGCGCAGGCCGTTGCCATATTCTTCTTTATATGCGAACTTGTGTGTTGTCACCTCGCCGTCAAGCTCCAGCGTGCCGCTTTTCAGCACTTTGTCGCCTGAAATGACGGTATAGAGTACGTGAACGTCGGCATCCGACGAGCCGAACTGCATGTAAACGGGACTTCCGTCACGCGGAAACTCGTTGCCGGAGATGTAGAACCAGTCGGGAGTCTCAACGCACGGCGTAGTGTCTTCATAGCTGAACACAACGAAGTCGCGGCGGATGGTGTCGCCGGCGCATATTGCCGTGAGCGTATGTTTGCCCGACTTGAGCTGCGCCGCGGTGTTCCATGTTATGCCGGTTGCGGTGTTCGCCTTGGCGGTAAACGTGCCGTCAATGCCGCTTACGGTATAAGTCACGTCGCCGTCAACGTCGTTTCCGGCGGCGTTGCGGAACGTAAACGTTACGGTTTTCAGGCTGTCGCGCAGCGTCTTTTCAGGAAATTCGCAGTCGAAGGCCGTAGGCTTGCTGCCCAAAGGCAACGAGATGGTGCCTTCGTGGCTCTCCCCGGCCACGTCGGTAACGTCGGCTTCGGTTATTATGTTGTAGAAACGGGCCATGCGCTTGTACACATCGAGGGTGACACCGCAGCCTTCTTCCCACACGGGCAGCAGCATAGGCATCTTTAATTTGAACTCTCCGTTGCCGTCGGTAACGGCCTCTCCTTCGGCCAAGACAGTGTTGTCGGCCTCGTTAAGGTATATTCCAACGTAGTTGAAACGCCACCACAGGGCCTGCTTGCGACGCACGGTGTACTTCACCTTCGCGCCCTGTACGGCCACGCCCGAGTATGCCTTGGCGCGGCCGGTGACGGTCAGCGTGTCGCCGTCGGCATATTCTTCGTTCACCTTGTCGAACTCAACTTCGAACGTGGGGCGCTTGTATTCTTCTACGCGGAACGTCGCAACACCGCCCAAACTGGTTTCGGTGCGCACGGTGAAGCTGCCCGTCAGTCCGCCCGAAGGCAGCACGAAGTCGGTCGAGGCCGTGCCGTAAGCGTCGGTGGTGACGGTCTTTTCGGCCACGGTCTTGTAGTTGGCGTCGCGTAATGTCAGCTTGAAAGTCTTTCCGCTAACGGCTTTGTCCGTCAGCCCTTCAATCTTCCTGACCACTACCGCCACGTGAACTGTCTGTCCGGGGCGGTAGATTTTGCGGTCGGCATACAGCGAAACTACGGTCCGGTCGTTGTCGGCGTCATACCAACTGAAGTGATTGTACGCGCTGGTTGGCGGCATTGCGTTGTCGGTCGGCGTGCAGGCGCGTATGTACATGTCCCTCTTGTCGAAATCGTTGAGCACCGTTTCGCCTTTTGCATTGCACGTTACGGTGCGTTCGTTCCCGTTTTCCTTGCCTATGTACAGCGTTGCTCCGGGCACGGGCTGCCCCGTAGTGCCGCTTAATGCGGCCACACGCGTCTTGTTGCCGGGCAGTGCCTGGTGAACGATGTACATGTCGGTTACGTACAGCAGGCTGCGTTCTGCGTCGACCTTTTTGTTCTCCGTCGATGCTTCGAGCAGGTAAACGCCCACTGGAAGGCCGTCGATGACGAGCGAGTCTTTCACTGTTTCATAATCCTTCCGCCCCGTGTAGGTGCGTGTATAGGTATGCGTTGCGCCTTTTACGGCCAATGCTTTCAGTGCCTTCAGGTCGTTGTTGTTTTCGGGTGTGCGCTTTTCGCGGCCGTCAGTGTTGAGCCTTGTCAGCGTAAATGTCAGTTTGTTGGTGTTGCGCACGTCTATTTTTATGGTGAAAGGCTTTTCCGGCAATATCACGTTACGGCTTATATCAACGCTGAACATGGGGTTGGTAAGCATCTTCATGGCATTGTGCAGTGTCTCCATGCGCGGCCATTTGTCCCAGCGCGAGAGGCTTTCTTCTATCAGCTTGACCAGTTGTTCCACATCAACGTCAATGCAACTTTCATAAAAAGCATACTTTTCCAAAGCCACCTCACCACACGCTTCAAGGTCGCCGTAAAGGTTTGTTAGCGAGTCGAGCGATGCGGCGTAGCGCGAGCCTTTAAGCGTTTGAATGTATATGTCTCCACTATTTTGAGCCTGTTGCTTTACCATGTCGAGCGCGGTAAGCATTGTTGCGGTTCGGTTCGTGGTAGTGGCGTAATAGTCGTGCATGGCTTTGTAGTCCTCGGCGGTGTATCCGATGAGGCTCAGCAGGTCGTTTCCGAAGATTGCGGCGTCGCGTCCCTCGACGGTGAACGGCTCGTAGTCGCCGGCCTTTTTGCTTGCAAGCATAGCCGGGTCGGCCATAGCTTTCTTGAAGTAAGCCTGCGCAAGAGTGTCTGTATTGTTGGCGCGCATCCTCCGTTGCGAGCACGTTTTGCCCAGTGCGGCGTAGCACACGGCGGCCAGTGCCGGGTCGGTCTGTTCGAAGCTGGCGGCCTTTTGCTCCAGCCGTTTCAGCTGCGGTGCGAGCGAGTCACGCGATATTGTACCCCATGTGTACATCATGTTCCACTCGGCTTTTAGCATCTGGCCGTAGTTTTTCTCTTTTTCGGCCATCGCCGATATTGTCTGCAAGTGTTCTATCTGCGTTCTCGGCAAATCCTTCTTGGCCGCTTCTTCCACCTTTTTCCACAATTGTGTGTATCCGTCGGCCTGCATTGTGGCTGGTGCAAGCAGCAGAGCCGCGAGTAAAGAAACCACTGTTTTTTTCATGTCTGTAAGTGTTTTGGTATGTAAACGACATTCGCGCGGCCTTTCAATGGCCGTGCATACCGTTTTACAAAGGTAGGCAAATAACGCTAAAGGGCAAAAAGATTTAATGTTTTTTTAAGTAGTTAGAGTAGTTATATTTAGGAGTTAAGGGAGTTAAAAGGAGTTATCGCTCACTATCGTTCGCTGGGAGTTAAAGACATTGCTTTTGTTAGCAGACAAGTAACGAGGTACAAGCAGACAAGGCATTTGTCCTTTAACTCCCAGCGAACGATAGTGAGCGATAACTCCTTCTAACTCCCTTAACTCCTAAATGAAACTCATTTACTCACCCTCAATGTGTCAAATCCTTCGCCGAATACGCCGTGGCAGAATGTCTGCGAGACGATGGCTTCGGGGTCGATGATTTTGATTGTGGACAGGATTCCGTGCGATTCGTACTTGCGCGCCAGCACGATGAGTATGTCAACGTCGCGTTTCGAATACCAGCCTTTTCCCGGAATGACGGTTACGCCGCGGTGGATTTTGTTGTTAATCATGTCGGCTATCTGCTCGTATTTCTTCGAAATGATGATGAACTGCATTGTCTGGCGCGAGCCGTTAACCACGTAGTCGCACACGTAGCTGTATATCAGGGTGAAGGCGATGCCGTAGACAATCGGTTCCATTTCCTTGAAAATGAGGTATGACGATGCGATGATGCAGGTGTCAATGAGCTGGATGGCGCGTCCGAAGTTCATGTGGAAGTACTTGTTGAACATCGCGATGAGGATGTCGGTGCCTCCGGTGGAGCCGTTGTGGGAGAACACGAGGCCGAGGCCGGCGCCGCTAAGCACGCTTCCTATTAGCAGGTGCATGAACTTGTCTTCGCCTGCTGTCACGATTGGGAACGCCTCGAACACCGGTTGCAGCGCGCCGATGAAGACCGAAATGATGGTTACGCCTATGACGGTGCGCACGGTGAACTGCTTGCTGAGCGTGCGGTAGGCTATCAAAATCATTATGATGTTGATGCCCCAGATTGAAATCGCGGGGGGAATTTTGAACCCGTAGAACAGTAATGCCGCGATACCTGCCGCGCCGCCCATCACTATTTGGTCGGGCAGGATGAACGCCGTGTAGCCGAAAGAATACATCAGTATGCCCATGCAGATGAAAAACATGTCCTTGACGGCCTGTCTTTTCAGCTTCAAGTGAATGTGCGTGATGTCTGAAATTTTGTTCATAGCATTGAATATTTAAGATAAAGGTTCGGCGCAAACGGGTTGGGGGCATGGCATCCTGCTGTTAGCCCGAATGCGTATTGCGCCCTGCAAAGATAATGAATAAATCATTAAGCGGTAAAGGTTGGCGCGAAAATATTTTTTGAAGACTGAAAATCTTTTGCCGTCAGGCGCAAGAGTGACGGCGAAAGACCATGTCCTGTCTTCCAAAGGCCGTGTTTTGCCTTCCAAAAGGTCATGTTTTGCAAGCTAAAAGGCCGTCTTTTGCACGCTAAAAGGCGGCATATTGGAAACTGCCTGGCAGCCAGCGTGTTGCAGCCGGTAGGCATACGCCTGTGCAAGCGTACACGCAGTGCCTGCAGCAGGGCGGTCTGTTGCGGTGCGGCGGGCTGTATGCCAGGCAGCCGTAGGCCGGTTAACCATTTTTTACGCGCAACGTTTCATCGTTTCATTAATAATCCCTATATTTGCATAAGGCAAGCTGCGCCCGGCGATTTGGTAACAAGTTTCCGCTGTCCCCGCAAGCGTTGCCTTTGCCGTAACCTTACACCTTAAATATATACGATATGCAGAAGTATGCCGATTATATAGAAAGTGTCGAGATAGAGTCGCTCTGGAGCGGACGCAGGCACGTGACATGGGAGCTTGACCGTAAGGTGAACATATTGAGCGGAACCAACGGTGCGGGCAAGAGCACCATCATAAACAAGCTCGTGCGCAGCATAGGGCCGCAGGGAGACATCGTGAACCATGTAATGAAAGGCGTACACATGAAGGTAAGCCCGGAAGGAGCCACGCACATAAGGTATGACCTGATACGCTCGTTCGACCGTCCGCTAATACATTCAGAACTTGTTGCCGACATAGGGATGAACCTTGTTACCGAACTCGACCTGCAGCTGTTCAAGCTTCAGCGGAAATACCTTGACTACCAGGTGAACATTGGCAACCGCATAATATCCATACTGCAGGCCGGCGGCGATGACGCGGCGGAGCGCGCCCAGGCCGTTTCGGAGCCAAAACGCATGTTCCAGGACATGATTGACGACCTCTTTTCAGACACGGGGAAGACAATCATGCGCAACGAGAACGAAATACGCTTCTCGCAAATCGGCGAGACGCTTTATCCTTACCAGCTGTCGAGCGGCGAGAAACAGATACTCGCCATACTGCTTACGGTGCTTGTCGAGGACAACCTGCCATACGTATTGTTCATGGACGAGCCGGAAGTAAGCCTGCACATAGAGTGGCAGAAGCGCCTGATTGGCCTGATTGTGCAGCTCAACCCCAATGTGCAGGTAATCCTCGCAACCCATTCGCCGGCGGTGGTTATGAACGGATGGCTCGACAGGATAACCGAAGTTAGCGACATTACGGACAACATTTAAGCGGAGATATGCTGATGGAGGGAGAAATATGGGCAAACGACTTACCGACAATGTCAACTCAAACTACTTCTCGGCGGCGAACAGCCTGAGGCCGAAGAATGCGAGGCGCAGGATTGTTGCTTATGTTGAGAGTTACGACGACATACTTTTCTGGCGCACTCTGCTCTCGCTCTACGAGGACGGTACGCGCTATTTTGAAGTGATGCTGCCGTCGCACAGGACTCTGGAGCGCGGCAAACGCTCCGCGCTGATGAGCCTGCTGTACGGCAAGACGGGCGCGGACATGCTCGCATGTGTGGACGCCGACTATGACTATCTTATGCAGGGGGCTTCGGAAACGTCGCGCGAAATAATCTCAAACCCTGCCATACTGCATACTTACGCTTATTCAATAGAGAACCTGCAGTGTTATGCGCCGTCGTTGCACAATGTCTGCGTGATGGTGACACTCAACGACCGCAAGGTTTTCGACCTGCAAAACTTTATGACGCGGTTCAGCGAAATAATCTTCCCTTTGTTCGTATGGTCAATCTGGCACTACCGCCGCGGCGTTTACGGACAGTTCACCATCACCGATTTCAACCGCACGATAGAGCTTGGCGGCTTCAACATCAACCGGCCGCAGGACGCCCTCGACAACCTGAGGTCAAAGGTTATGCGCAAGGTGAACTATATGAACCGCCAGCATCCGGAGGCCGAACAGGAGTATAAGGAACTGTCAGCGGAGCTTGTACGGCTCGGGGTGGAACCTGAACAGACTTATCTTTATATACAGGGGCACCATCTTTTTGACAAGATTGTGATGCCTGTGATGAACAAGGTATGCGGCATGCTGATACGCGAACGCGAAGCCGAGATACGCCGGCAAGCCGTGCATACCACGCAGATGTACAACGAACTGTCGTGCTATGCGCACTCTGTCCAGGACATTACGCAGATGTTGAAGAAGAACAACGGCTTCACCATGTCGCCCCAGTTCGCGCAGATGCGCCGCGATGTGGAAAAGTTTTTGGAAGTTAAGAATTAAGAGTCAAGAATTAAGAAAATATGCTTTGTCAATTGGATAAAGGTAATTTTCTTAATTCTTAACTCTTAATTCATGATTAACTTACACGTATGTTTCAAGGAACTTCAGGCTTCCGTCAACGTTGATGATATTAGTCGTTGCCGGTACAAGCAGCGTTTCGCCGCCGCGCAGGGTTAAGGTGTTGCCCTCGTTGTCGGTCAGGCTGGCCTCGCCTTTCAAGCCTATAAGTATTACAAAGCTGTCAAGCTCGCTGTAGTCGAGCGTCATAGGCTCGTCAAGGTCGTACACGGCAGTGTTGAAGTAGGGGCTGTGTACAAGCGAAACGCCCTCGTTCTTTTTCCCCACATACTCCGTCCTGTAGTCGGGCAGCACGCTGTAGTCGATACATTCTGCTGCTTTTTCGGTGTGCAGTTCGCGCAGGTTGCCGTCCTTGTCGCGACGGTTGAAGTCGAAAATCCTGTATGTCGCGTCTGAAGTCTGCTGTATTTCCGCCAGGAAACAGCCCTTGCCTATGCTGTGGATGCGCCCTGCCGGAATGAAGAAACAGTCGTCGGCCTTGACCGGGTATTCCGCTATGGCGTCGCATATCGTCCCTTCAGCCACCATGGCTTTGTATTCTTTTGGGGTAATTAGGTGCTTCATTCCGCAGCGCAGGCTCGCGTCCGCGTCAGAATCCATTATGTACCACATTTCCGTCTTGCCGTTCTTAAGGCCGTATTTCCTGGCTTTCTCGTCGTCGGGATGTACCTGTATTGACAAGTCCTGCTTTGCGTCAATGAACTTTATGAGCAGTGGAAACGTGTCGCCGAAGCGTTGGTAGTTGTCCGTTCCGACGAGTTTCTCCTTCAATTCGGCAACTATTTCAGGCAGCTTCCGCCCCTCGTATTCACCGTTTGCGGCAATGCTCTCGTTGCCGTTGACGCCGGACAGCTCCCAGCTTTCGCCTATTTGTTCGCCATCGTGGCCTTCAATTCCCTTGAATTTCACAATCTTTCCACCTCCCCAAAGAGTTTGTTTGAGAATTGGCTTGAACTTGATTGGTTCCATGATGTTAAGTTTTTTGTTATTATAAGGTGATAGGTTAATCTGTTACAGTGTCAGTTCTCCTTCCAGAATGACGGTGTGAAGAGAACGAGGACACTGAAAAATTCAAGACGTCCCATCAGCATCAGTGCCGAACATATCCACTTGGCGGCGTCGGGCAGGATGCTCCATGACATAGTAGGGCCAATCTGTCCGCCGAAAGCCGGGCCTACGTTGCTTGCGCTGCTAATGGCTATAGTGATGGCGTTGGTGCTTTCTATGCCCATAAGCTGGAAGCAAAAGAATGCCGCAAGGCATGATATTCCGTACAGAGCGAGGAATACCAGCAGGGTGGCCTGCGCCTGGTGGGGTATTATCGAGTTGTTAAGCTTTACAGGAATTACGGCTCTCGGGTGTAGCAGGTGCTTGAATTCGTTGCGTATGATGCGTAGAAGCATTGCACCGCGGATGCATTTTATACCGCCGCTTGTGCTTCCTGCGCATGAACCGAACACCATACATATCGTCAGGGCTGTCCATGTAACGTGGGGCCATAGCCCTGAGTCGGTGTTGAAAAGGCCGGTTGTCGATATGAATGAACTTACCTGGAACAACGCGTGGCGGAATGAATCGGCCACTGTTATGCCGTTCCGTGTCACCAGCATATACGTTATGAACAGTGTGCTTGCTGATATGACGCCGATGTAGAAGCGGAGTTCGGTGTCCTTTACGAACTCCTTTACCTTGCCCTTGAGCATCAGTATGTACAGCAGGGAGAAATTGATGCCGGAGATAATCATGAACACCGCAGCCGTGTAATCTATCGCAGCGGAATCGAAGAAGGCCATGCTTGCATTGTGGGTGGAGAACCCTCCTGTCGCAGCTATTGACATGGAGTAGTTTATACTGTCAAAAAAGCTCATGCCGAAAAGCCAGAAACATGTGGCGCACGATGCCGTAATGAGCAGGTAAATGCCCCATATCCACTTGGCCGTGGTGCTAAGTCTCGGGTGCATCTTGCTCTTTATAGGGCCTGTGGCTTCTGCGGAGAACACCTTGACGTTACCTCCCACGAGCGACGGCAGTATGGCTATGGTGAAGAACATGATGCCTAAGCCGCCTATCCAGTGTGTCAGCGAGCGCCAGAAAAGCAGTCCGTGGGGCAGCGCCTCGACATCGTCTATTATGCTCGCGCCAGTCGTTGTGAAGCCCGACATTGTCTCGAAGAAGGCGTCAGTGTAGCTTGTCAGGTAGCCGCTGATGACGAACGGTAGCGCGCCAAGCGCACTGAACACCACCCACACGAGCGTAACCAAGAGGTAAGCCTCCCTTCGTCCCATGCTGTTTTCTGCCTGATAGCCCTTGTATTTAAGCCCGATGGCCGCCATGGTTGTCACCGCTATGGTGATGAGGAACGCCGGTATGTCGTCTTCGTGGTAATATATCGACACGGCAAGGCACGCCACCATCATGATTGCCTCTATGAAAAGCAGCGAGCCGATGACCTTGTAGACTAACTTGAAGTTTATCATACGAGCCGGTTAGATGAAGAATTTTTCGACTTTCGACATGTTTACGTTGTGGCAGAACACCACCACAATGTCGCCGGCTTCGATTTGCGAGCCTCCCGACACGAGGTGTCCTTCGCCATTGCGGACAAGCCCTCCGATGGTGGTTCCGTGCGGAAGGCCAAGCTCGAACACCTTTTTCTTTGTGACCTTTGAGCCTTCCTGTGCCGTAAATTCAGCCACATCGGCGTTCGCTGTCATAAGAAATCTTGTGTTCTTCACGTCCGAATCGAGCATCATCTGGTATATGTGGCTGGCCGCAATGGCCTTCTTGTTGATTATTGTGCCGATGTCCAGGCTCTCGGCCATCTTCACGTAGTCCATGTTTTCAACCATTGCGATGGTCTTGCGCACGCCCAACCGCTTGGCCGTTAGGCAGGCCAGGATGTTCGTCTCGGCGTTGCCGGTCAGGGCGACGAAGGCCTGCGTGTTCTTCACGCCTTCCTCGATGAGCAGAGGAATGTCGCGTCCGTCGCCGTTGATAACCATCACACGGTCGGTGTCTATCTGTTCGTTTATTTGCTCGCAACGGTGTTCGTCGGCCTCGATTATTTTCAATCCCATGTATTCGGGTATCATCTTTGACGCCCTTATGGCTGTGTTGCCGCCGCCCATCACCATGACGTTCTTTACGTCTACGTAGTGTTCCTTGCCTACTATTTTCCTTATATAAGGTATGTAGTTGCGTGTTGTCATGAAGTAGGCCATGTCATATATCTTGAGCACATCGTCACCGCGCGGTATTATGGTGTCTTCGCCGCGTTTTACGGCTACGATGTGGTATGGCGATTCGGGCTTGCACAGTTCTTTCAGAGGCTCGTTCAGTATTTCGCACGTCTCCCTCAGCTTTATGCCGAGCATCACCAAGGCACCGTTGTGCACGTCCCAGCGCTGGCGTACCCAGCTCATTTTAAGGCCGTTTACGATGTCTTGTGCCGCAAGGTTTTCGGGATATATCAGCGAGTCGATGCCTATTTTGGTGAAAAAGTCCTTCAGTTCCGGGTTCAGGAACTCGTAGTTGTTCACTTTGGCCACCGTTCTTTTCGCCCCGAGGCCTTTTGCAAGGATGCAGCTGTTCATGTTCATGTTCTCGTCTGGCGTAACGCCGATATACAAGTCGGCATTGCCGGTGCCGGCATCCTTGAATGCCTGTATGCTCGACGGTGACGCATGGACGGTCATCAGGTCATAATCGCTGCTGATGCCGGCCAGCCTTTCTTCGTCCTCGTCTATCAAAACAATGTCCTGGTCGTTGCGCGACAGCAGTTTTGCCAGGTGTGTTCCTATTGCATAAGCTCCTGCAATGATTATTTTCATGTTGTTCCTTGTTGTGTCTCTGTTGTTTGGAAAGAAGTTCAGGCGCCAGCCGCCTCTATTATCGCGGCGGTTATCGAGTCGGTGTCAATGCCGGTTATTCGGCGCAGTTCGTCTACGGTGCCGTGCTCAACGAAGTTGTCCGGCAGTCCGAGGCGTGTTATGCGGGGCGAAAAACCGTGGTCGGCCATCCATTCGAGCACGGCCGAACCGAAGCCGCCGGCGCGCACTCCGTCCTCAACGGTTACTATTTTGTCAAACCGGCGGCCTATTTCCTCAAGCAGGTTTTCGTCCAGCGGCTTGATGAAACGCATGTCGTAGTGTGCCACGTCGAGTCCGCTTACGGCCTCTTCCGCCTTCGTTATGGCTTCGGCGGTGCTGTTTCCGATAGGGCCTACTGTCAGTACGGCCACCTGCCTGCCGTCTTTCAGCCTGCGGCCTGTGCCTACCTTGATTTCCTCGAACGTGTTGCGCCAGTCCACGAGCACACCGCGTCCGCGCGGATACCTGATTACAAACGGCCCTTTACCGTCTAATTGGGCGGTGTACATCAGGTTGCGCAGTTCGTGCTCGTTCATCGGCGAGGCTATCGTGAGGTTGGGGACGGGGCGCAGCGCGGCAATGTCGAACTCGCCGTGGTGGGTCGCTCCGTCTTCGCCTACAAGTCCGGCGCGGTCAAGGCAGAGCACAACGGGCAGCCGCAATATGGCTACGTCGTGTATGATGTTGTCGTAGGCGCGCTGCGCGAACGAGCTGTATATGTTGCAGAAGGGCAGCAGTCCGTCCTTCGCCATGCCTGCCGAGAAGGTCACCGCGTGGCCTTCGGCAATGCCTACGTCGAACGTCCGGTCGGGCATGGCCTTCATCATGATGTTCATCGAGCATCCTGTGGGCATGGCCGGGGTCACTCCTACGATGCGCCCGTTGGCCTTGGCAAGCTCGAGAAGCGTCTCGCCGAACACCGTCTGGAACTTCGGCGGCACGCCCGTCTCGTCGGTAACGATGCGTTCCTCTGCGTCAATGTCGAAGCGTCCTGGCGCGTGCCATGCCGTAGGGTCTTTCTCGGCAGGGGGATAGCCGTGGCCTTTTATGGTGTGCAGGTGCAGCAGTTTCGGGCCTCTCATTTCCTTGAGCTGACGCAGTATGCGTACAAGCTCCTTCACGTTGTGCCCGTCAAAGGGGCCGAAGTATCTGATGTTAAGCCCCTCGAATATGTTTTGCTGGTGGCTGATGGCCGATTTCAGCGCGTTGTTCAGCCTTATGATGCCCTTGCGGCGGTCGTCGTTCAGGTAACCTTTTGAGTTGAGCCAGCGCGACGCCTTGAACCTCATGCGGTTGTAAGTCTCGTTGGTGTTCAGCTTGAGCAGTGCCTGTTTCAGCCCGCCCACGCTGCGGTCGATGCTCATGTTGTTGTCGTTGAGCACAATGAGCATGTCGTTGGGCGTGGTGGAGACGTTGTTCAGACCCTCGAAGGCCAGTCCTCCGCTCATGGCTCCGTCGCCTATCACGGCCACGACGTGCCTGTCGCCGTGCCCCGTTTTCTTTGCGGCTACGGCCATGCCGAGTGCAGCCGAGATTGAGTTTGAGGCATGTCCGCACACGAACGAGTCGTATTCGCTCTCCAGAGGCGAGGGGAACGGCATGATGCCGTGCAGCTTGCGGTTTGTGCAGAAGCGCTCCTTGCGCCCCGTAAGTATCTTGTGTCCGTAAGCCTGGTGCCCCACGTCCCACACTATCCGGTCGTCGGGCGTATTGTAAACGTAGTGCAGCGCCACGGTAAGCTCAATCGTTCCCATGCTCGAAGCCATGTGCCCCGGGTTTACGGAAAGCTCTTTCAGGAGGTCGTCGCGCAGTTCCCTGCACAGTGCTGGCAGCTGTTCAACGTTCAGCTTTTTCAAGTCGGCAGGGTTTTGTATGTTGTTCAGGATATTAAATCCGCTTTTAGCTGCTTTCATTGCATATATGAATATGAATGCAAAGGTAATGCAATTAAAGGAAAGTACAAAATAAAAATGAAGGAAAGACCCACCACCCAGCACCCCGAGACCCACCCCAGCCCTCCCGAAGGGAGGGAGCTTGATATGCTTTTGCTGATTGTTCGGGTGTATTCGGCCTATTAGCCCCATCAGTCCTATCGGCCTTATAAGCCCTATTTGCAGGTGGTTTGCTAACTGCTTGATTATTAGCGGTTTGTCAATATGCCGTCTTTTAGCTTGCAAAAGGTGGCCTTTTAGCCGCTAAAAGACGGCCTTTTGCAAGCCAAAAAGCCACCTCTTGCAAAGCGGCCGGCTGCGCTTTGCATAAAAAACGTCAATAAGTCGATATTTTGATGGTTTTTGTTTGACTTGTCGTCATTTAGTGATAAATTTGCATAACGTATTTAATCAAAACGCAATAGACAATGAAGAAAATCTTAACCATTGCAGCCTTGCTCATCGGCCTGCTGCCGGTGAAGGCGCAAGACACGGCTTACAAAATCACGGGTACTGTCCCGGCGGATGTTAAGACGGTGTATCTCGGAGTGATGAACGCGCGCCAGCCCGTTGACAGCGCAACCGTAACAGGCGGAAAGTTCACGCTTGACGGCACGCTGCCGAAGGACGAAATAATGCTTATTGTCACAGGAAACTATTACCTGCCGGTGTTCAACGACGGTACGCCCGTCGACCTCAACACTGTTGCGAAGACCTTTTCAGGTTCGGAACAGAACAAGAAAATGTACGATTATGACAACGAACTCTCTGTTTACACTGAGCAGCTCAATGCGGCGGTAATGGAATACCGTGCGGCCGCAGCTGACACTACGGCTGCCGGAAAGGCCAAGGCGGAGAGCCTTATGGCCAAGTGCGAGCAGCTTCAGAATGAGGTCGTGGCAAAGCAACTGGACATTGTGAAGGCCAATCAGGACAACCTTATACCTGTGTTTTTCATCAGCCAGCTGTATTACATGCTTGACTACAACGAGCTGAAGGCGCTCATGTCCGAGACTGCTCCTTACTACAACCACCCTGCGATGGCGCGTGTAAAGGCTCAGCTCACGGCTCTTGAGAAGCGCATGCCCGGCAAGATGTTCACCGACTTGTCGATGAACGACACCGAGGGACAGCCCCGGAAGCTTAGCGACTGGTGCGGAAAAGGCAACTATGTGCTGGTTGATTTCTGGGCAAGCTGGTGCGGCCCGTGCCGTCAGGAGATGCCCAACGTTGTGGCGAACTATAAGAAATACCACGGAAAAGGCTTCGAGGTTGTTGGCGTTTCGTTTGACAACAAGGCCGAAGCGTGGAAAGCCGCAATCAAACAGATTGGCATGGAGTGGCCAAACATCAGCGACCTGAAGGGCTGGAAGTGTGCCGCCGCTCCTGTTTACGGCATCAACTCGATACCGGCCAACATCCTCCTCGACGGCGAAGGCAAGATTGTAGCCTCTGATTTGCGCGGCGAAGCCCTCGGCGAGAAGCTCAAGGAGATATATGGTTTTTGATTTTTAGAAGTTAAGGGAGTTGTCTCTGGAAGTTAAAGGAGTTAAAGAAGCTATCGCTCCCTGTGGTCGCTAAGAAATTAAAGCCAAATGCCTTGCCGGTAAGAGAGGGTATAAACCCTGACTGCCAGCAAGGCATTTGGCTTTAACTTCTATAACTTCCTTAACTTCTTTAACTTCCAGCCATGCTATGTTTATCAACAAGGCATTTGGCTTTAACTTCTTAGCGACCGCAGGGAGCGATAACGTCTATAACTCCTTTAACTTCTATCAATTATCCTACCGTTATCTGCCTGACCACGTTCTGCTCTTCTTTCTTTATCTTGGGAAGAACCACTGTGAGCACGCCGTCAGCCACTTTGGCCGATATGTTGTTGCGGTCAACATCGTCGGGGAGTATCAGTGTCTGCTCGAACTTTGAGTAAGCGAACTCACGGCGCAGGTAATGCGCTTTTTTGTTATCCTCGTTGTGCTCCTTCTTGCTTTCCATCTTGATGTGCAGGTCACCCTCCTGGTTGAGGTGAACGTTGAAGTCTTCCTTCGTCATTCCCGGTGCTGCAACCTCCACTTCATAGTCAACCGCGCTTTCCTTCACGTTTATTGCCGGTGCCGTAGCACTTGTACGGGGCATGAAGTCAGTGTCAAAGAAATCGTTGAATACGTCCGGTAACCAACTGTTTTTACGATTAACTGGTGTCATAATAATTGTCTCCTATTCATTAAATGTTATTTGTTAATTCTTCGTTTGCGGTTTCAAGCGTTGCTTTCCGCCTTCACCAAACGTATTGCAAGTAATGTACCACTGCGCGTAATGCGCCAAATTGTCTTATGGGCAAGACATTTTGACGCATTACGCGAATTGAGAATTGAGAGTTGAGGATGGGGAATTATGATTACCTTATATATTTATTACGCTTCCGATGGCACTGCTCTAATAAATAAAGGTAATCATAATTCCCCATCCTCAACTCTCAATTCTCAATTAAGTTATCTTATTCCGCTGTCGTAGTCGGAGTTGTTCAGTCGGCGTTGTTCGGTCTGATACTTGCGTCCGTGGCTGAAGTTGTATGACAGGGTGATGTAAACCATGTTGCCGTTGTCCTCAATCCACGTCTTGTAATGTGACTTGTAGTAGCGGCTGTCGGTGTGTCCGGGGTATTCGTATCCATGCGGATAGCCTACGAGTATTGCTCCGAGACCTACTTGAAGGTCTTTCCACTTGTAGTTTATGCGCACGTCCGACGAGTTCTCCCCACCGTTCATAGACTCTCCGTAGTAGCTTTTCGGCGTGTTGTAGAAGTCCGCCATCACCGTCCAGTTTCCCAACATTAGGCTTGCTTCGAAGCCATACCGCCAGCTGTTGAACGTATGCCGGTAGGTAAGTCCGCGGCTGTCATAACGCTGGAAAGCACCGTACAGGCTGAAGTCGAGCACGTCTTTTATCGCGTGCAACGTGAAATTCGTGCGCGCCCACTTCTGAATCAGCGACCGTTGGTTGTACGGCCGTGATACAACAAGGTATGTCCCGTCGGCTTGCTGTTCTGGAATGTAACTCGACATGATGACGTCAGGCGCGTAAGCCAATCCTCCGTTGACCCACCAACTGAACGCAGGCAGGTTCCATGTAAAGACGAAGTAAGTGGAGTAAGAGGAATACGGCTTCAGGTTTATGTTGCCGTCGCCGGCCATGAGGTCGCTGCTCTGCTGGCGCACGTCGCTAAGCTGTGAGAGCGAAGGAGTGCCTTGGTACATTTGTCCCGTAAGACTTAGTGAAACGTTTTTGATTGCAGAGGTCTGGAGTGACAACCTCGGGCGGAACGTCCACTTCTCAAATCCGATGTCGCCCTGGTGTATCGACGCTCTGTTTGCACCCACACCTACGGTGTAGTTGAGCCAGGCGAGCTTGCCTTGGAGCTGCGTAAAGAGGTAAAGGTTGTTCGAGTTGAGCAGCGCGTCGGTGTTAACCGCACCTGTATAGTCGTTGTCCGTGCGGCTGATTGAGAACTCGCCGCCGGCCGAGAGGGTGGCTTTCTTGAACTCTTTGGCATATATCGCCTCGGCAATCAGCGAGTACTTTTTGCCCAAAGTGGAGTAACTGTAATCGTTTACGGGGGCTGCCTGCATCGACTGTGACGGCGACAGGTCGAACAGGTATTGGCGCATCAGGTAGCCATAGTCGGTGTGTATATATGTGCCAACGACGTTTGCTGCGATACTTTGCTTGTGCGGCAGGTTGGCGGAAAAGTACAAATCGAGTGCCGGGCTGTAGCTGCTTGACGAAGCCTTGTTGTACTGGTACAGGTCAGGCTGCGCTGTCTCTACAACCAACAGGTTGGTTCCGCGGTTGGGGTTGTTGTTTATGTTAAGGTTGAAACGCGCGTTGAAGGTGTACTTGTCGGGTTCGGCGAGGTTGTAACCCAGCTGGAAGTTGTGCGTGTTATACATGAACGGACTGTTGTAGCCGCGGTATTCGCGGTGCCGGGTGGTGCCGTCCGGGAAGTAATAGTCGGCCGTCTCGTCATACCGCCGCTTGTCGTAGTCGCGGTAATTGAAGCTGTAGTTGAAGCTGAACTCCGACTTCTTGTGGTTGAACTTGAAGTAGGCGTAGCTGTTGTTGAAGCCTGTCGTGAACGCCTGCATTGTCTGCGCGCCGCCCACATAGCCTGAATACCGGCGCTTGACGACGTAGTTTATCACCGCGTCGAGCGACGTGTCGGAGTAGCGCACGCCGGGATTGTCGATGTATTCCACGCGGACAACCTCGTCGGGTTGCAGCGCGAGGATGTCCTGCGTGCCGGCTTTCACGTCGTTGATGCGCACCTGCACGCCTCCGCCGCGCAGCGAGGAGACGGTCTGTTGCACAGGGTCAACCTTAATTCCGGGCAGCATCATCAGCTTGAGCAGGTCGTAGCCGTTGGCCGACGAGCGTGCCATCTTCTTTGTGGGGAGGAACAGTGTGCGGTCAACTTTCTGTATTGTGCGCATCCCGTTGACCGTAACCTCGCCGAGGGTGAGTGTCGTATCAACGGCCAACGAGTCGGTCTGAGCGGCTGCCGTGGCGCAAAATGTCATGGCGGCAAGTGTTGCCAATAGCTTGTTTTTCATCATACAGCAGGTTGTCAGGTTATGTTGTAGTTTGCAAGACCATTAACTTTCCTTTGCGGTTGATGGCATCGCAAATGTTATGCGTTTACATTTCTTTATACGTTTTAAGGTATTAAAATGTGACAACGGTTAACGATTATTAAGGAAAAAGAGGCAAACCGATTTTTTGTCGCTTACCATTGGCTCTGCGAAAGGCGGTTCATCCGCAAATCTGTTGGATGGTTTTTATTCTATTTTCAGTAAATAATCGTTTTCAAGTGAGGCACTCGGTAATTGTCATTCCGCGCTCCGACGCGGAATCCAGAAAACATTAAAGGCGTGAAATGACGTTGGCTGCATACACTGGATTCCGCGTCGGAGCGCGGAATGACGATTACCGAGTGCCTCATTTGACATTAATTTTGTACGATTTTATAATCCTTTTCTCATCCAACAAAACTGCGGATGAACCACCTTTCACAATGCCGCCGACGACGGCACGCCGCAACAGCGGACGGCAAGCGGCTAACAGAGGGCGGTCAGGCCTGCCCCGTTTCGACGTTCTTCACAAAGTCGACAAGCCCGTCAACGGCGTCAATCTGCATTTTCTTGCGCAGGCGGTAACATGCCTTATAGTAACTTTCAACGGAAATTCCGAGCGCCGACGCCGCCTCGCGCGACGTCATGTCCATACGTATGAAGCCGAGTATGAGCACGTCATTGTGGGTAAGCTGCGGAAAACGCTTTTCAATATAGCGCAGGAACGGGGCATGCTCGGTATTGAGCGTCGCCTTGAGCATGTCGATACGTGTCCTCGCGTCTTTCCTTCCGTCAGACACGGCGACCTGTTTCAGCACGTTCTCATTGTCGTTGCGCTGCCGTGTCAGCTCGTCCTTCATCTGCTCCATTTTCAATGTCAGCAGTTCGTTTTCAAGGCGCTTGTACTCTATGTCCTTGTCCAGCCTGCACCGCTCGGCCGTTTCAGTCTTCAGCTTCAGCTTGCTTTGCTTGTACAGCAAGAACACTATGACGCACAATGCGACGATGCACAAAGCCAGGCCGAGCAGCAGGATGTCACGCTCCTGATGCCCTTTCTGCGCCTCCATCAGGGCGAGGTCGTACTTGTGGCGCTCCTGTATCACGGCTATGTGGCGCAGAACCTCCGCCCCGCGCTGTCGCCCTGCTCCTCGAACGCCACCATAGCACGGTGAAACTTCTGGTAAGCCACAGGTATGTTGCCGGCAATCATTTCATCAAGACCTTGCTCGAAAAGCACATTCCCGTCATCGCCCTTGCCGCCGCAAGCGGCCAGCAGCATGACCGTAAGACAGCTAAATGCCGTCTTACGCATAAAATCCTTATAGCGTTTCATAACAATTCCACAATTAAACGTCATGCAAAAATAACATTAATTTGCCTATATTTTCACAATGCAACTCATTCAATATCAGCGGATTTACATTTTTAATAAACCTGTCCGACACATTGTCCATCCTGAAAACTTTGATTTTTAATATACATATACTTACTTTGCAATAGACATGAATCACAACTATAAACTTAAGAGCTTATGAACAGAACATTTTTACTTATGCTCACGGGCCTGTGCGGCTGTGGCATGGCTGTGGCTCAAAACGATGACGGCCAGGAAATCAGCTGAATATACAGGTATTGCTCAATACGGAGTGCTCGGACTTGAGCTTGCTGACGGCAGCGGCGCAGTGTGGTACACGACCGATGCAGTGGAGTCATTCAATGCCGCTTCGGGCATAGGCGGCGTACCCGTTTACGTCACAAGCGTGGGCGAAAAATACTTTATGGTGACACGCAACGGACTCATACAGAAGTCGGAAGACTACGGAGCGACATGGACTACAGTGCTTAATACGGGCGCATCACCAAGCCCCTGGGCTGACGGCGACGCTCCGTTGTTCAACCGCATAAGGTTCGCCGACGAGCAAAACGGCATGGCTCTTGGCACAGGGGCTGTCTATACAACAACAGACGGAGGAGCAACATGGGCGCAGCACACGGTTGCCGACGGCACCGAAAACATTGCATGGAACGACGTTGCCTTCCTTAACGGCACGGCCACCGTCGTTGGTTCTGATGGAAATGCCTACGAGACGGCAGACATGGGACAGACATGGACAAAGATAACTGTCGATGACGGGACCGCAACCGACTTCTACGGAATATACGTTAACGATGAAGCGTATGTGCTTTGCGGCAGCGACGAGAGCCTGTTCTACAAGGGAGCGTCAGAGAATGTATCAGGATATACAGCCGCAGTGTATGACACCGAGACTGAGACATGGACTCCGCTTGCAAGCACGGGGTACTTTAGCGGCGACGCGGCATCGTCTGGTTACGACATATCAGGTGACGGAACGACCGTTGTTGGAGGAGTCTACAATTATGAACAGCTTAACGAAAACAGTGCCGTAAGGTGTGATGCTGCGGCCTGGGTGAACGGAGAACTTGTAATACTCGGCAACAAATTCGCTGACATCAACAGAAATTCGCAAGCGCGTGGCGTTAGCTATGACGGCAGCGTTATCGTAGGATGGCAAGACCTGTGCGGCCCGTGGATTGCATCAGTGTGGCGCAAGAACGCAAGCGGAAGCTATGACCAGAGCCTTATGTTCAAAGACCCGAACATGACGGAAGACGACGTTAACTGGGACGATTTCAACGACAAGGCATCCAAACTGTTAGGACAAGCCGAGGCTGTGTCGGCCGACGGCAAAATAATTGGCGGCAGAGGCCAGGGCGACTGGTATGCAACCGACTGCGCATGGCTTTGGAGTGAGGAGAAAGGTTTGCAGCTGTTGGGTGGAACATCGAACCAAGTATTCGACATGACAAACGACGGTTCGTTCGTCGTAACCAATTCTGAAGTATGGACGGAGGAGACCGGCCTCGTAGGAGTGAACGAATACCTGACCAACAACCTCGGCATAGACCTTGGCGAATACGGCATCATGGGCATCTACGACATTTCTCCGAACGGACGCTACATGACAGGATGGTGCATGAAAGGCATGAACAAATACGCATACGTGGTTGACCCCAAGGGCAACACTCCGTCAAGCATAGAGCGCGAGCTGGAGCAGACCAAGGCTGCCGTATATCCCAACCCGGCAAGCGAGGAGCTGCATGTTGACCTCCCGTTCGAAGGCATAAAGACACGCATAAGCCTGTACAGCCTGCAAGGCGGATGTGTGAAGGCCGTAACAACAACAGCCATGACCAACGTGATTAACGTGAGCGACGTTCCCACCGGGCTGTATATCCTCGATGTAAACGCCAACGGAACACACAAGAGTTTCAAGCTGACAGTAAAGCATTGACGGAACATTGAACTCACAATAAGCAAATATCCCCGGAAGACAGGAGGCAATCCTTCTTCCGGGGATATTGTTTCTTTATGGCCGGACGACCGTTTCAATTGAAACGAACGCCAAGCGTTTCCACTTATTCTCCGTCCCTATATTTAGCGTCAAGCGCGCTTTCAATGGCCTTGCGGCTTTCTTCCATCAGGCGGCTGACGTTCTCCGCGCCCCTTGACTGCGGATAAATGGGCTTGTGGATGGTAAGGGTGAGCCTGCGGCGGTGAACCCAGTACCATTTGCTTGTGCGCGGCATGACGTCGAACGAGCCGTTGATTGTAAGCGGCACTACGGGCAATTGCAGTTCGTCGGCCAGCATGAAAGCCCCCCGTTTGAACGCTCCGATGCGTCCGTTGTACGTTCGCGAGCCTTCGGGAAACACCACAACGCTCATGCCTTCCTTCAAAGTATGGCGCGCCTTGTCGTAAGACGCCTGTATCTTCTTCGGCGCATGGCGGTCTACGAATATCTGGTGAGACTTCTCGCAGGCATATCCAACGAACGGGATTTTGCGCAGCTGCTGCTTCATCATCCACTTGAAGTTGCGGTGAAGGTGGCCGAACACGAGGAAAATGTCGAACGCTCCCTGATGGTTGCTCACGAACACGTATGACTCTCCGTGCTTAAGGTTCTCCCGTCCAGTGACTTTCACTGGCAGGAACAGCACCATAAGTACTAACTTCGACCATATCACAGGCGGATAATAGCCCCAGAAGTGGCCGTTGCCGATGATGCACCCCACGCTCGTTGTCAGCGCGGTGAGCAGCGTCAGCACAATGATTATCGGCAGGGCAATGACGATTTGGTAAATACGGTATAAGTAATTCATAATTCAAATGACACCCACCCCCGCCCTCCCGACGGGAGGGTGCTTGACTTCCGGACGTGGATGTTAAGCAATATTATTGTTGTCAACTTATCTATATGCAGCCAAAGCATATCCAGCTCCCTCCCCTTGGGAGGACTGGGGTGGGTATTAAATCTTCGGGTACTTCCTCGTCCACCCGTCCCAGCGCAGCCGCATGACGCCGAAGAACGCCTCGCCGAATATGCCTCCGCTCATCTTCGACACGCCTTCGCGGCGGTTTACGAACACCACGGGCACCTCCTTTATCTTGAAGCCGATTTTGTAGGCCGTGTATTTCATCTCGATTTGGAAGGCGTAACCCTTGAAACGTATCTTGTCAAGCTCGATTGTCTCGAGCACGCGGCGGCGGTAACACTTGAATCCGGCGGTAGTGTCGTGCACCTTGAAGCCCGTAACGAAGCGGACATACTGCGACGCGAAATAGCTCATCAGCACGCGGCCGATAGGCCAGTTCACCACGTTCACGCCGCTGACATAGCGCGAACCGATGGCAAGGTCGTAGCCATCGTCATGGCAGGCGGCATAAAGCCGCGGCAGGTCGTTGGGGTCGTGGCTGAAGTCGGCGTCCATCTCGAAGATGTAGTCGTATCCGTTGGCCAACGCCCACTTGAAACCGGCAATGTAAGCCGTGCCAAGCCCCTGCTTGCCCGAACGCTCGATGATGTGCAAACGGCCGCCAAACTCGCCGCCGATGAGGCGGGGGGAGGGGGGGGGGGGGGGCGGGAGGAGGCGGAG
>USHW01000005.1 GCA_900554545.1 uncultured Prevotella sp.
TGGCGGTTTTGGGGCACAACGCTCTGAGACTTTTAGTAGGGTTGCGGAATTGAGGAGAAACAAACTTCTGCATGTCTGCCGTGAACTTTATGGTGTTGTCACCAGTGGCGTCGGCTTTCCTCTCCACGAAGAACGCGCCGTAAGGAGGTATCACCGAAGAAGCGTCAGGAGTAAGCCAGTTGTTGCCGTCAGTGCCGCCTACGCCCGGCCCATTCTCGGTCTCCGTCCAGTAAGCCCCTGTCAACAGGCCGGAGTTCCCGGCAAAGAACGCCTGCAAGTCAAGCGGCGCCATGTACGGGTTGCCCACTATCATGTATTTGCCGTCTTGTGAAGCGTCGAGCGTAAGCGATACGTCGTCGTTGCGCTTAAGGGCGAGAGGGTCGCTGCGGTCGAGCAGGCCGGATATGAACAGCCTGCCTTCATTCGTGCGGTCGATGGTGCCGGTGCTTACATCATAGTCTGTATCGGCTTTCGGGAAGCGGAACACAAGGCTGCCAGCCGTGCCGCCGCTCGCGTTGGCCGCCTTTATTGAGAAGCCGGCTCCTGCCGTATATGGCACAGAAGCGTCATTGTAAGCCGCGCTCCACGTCGGCGTTGAAGTATTGAAGCCTACTGTTGCAGTGGTTGTCTGGCCCTCTACTATTGTCGCATTCTCGTCCCAGCTGCGCTGGTAAACGGCAGGGTCAAGGCGGCTGTAACCGCCATCGCCGAACGTTATGCCGGTGAAATACCTTTCTTCGGCCTGCGTGCCGGTAGATTTGGTGTACCAGTCGCCGGCATATACGTCACGCAGCGGCGTGCTGACCAATGTCCACGTCTTAGTAGGCACGGACACGTCCATCCACGCCTTGGTGTAGATGAGCTGCTCGGCATGAAGCATCTGCGCGCCCTGCATGAAGTGGATGTCGTGGCAGATGTTCACACGGAAACGCTGGGTGGTCATGTTGTTTGTCCTCCCTTCCGGGTCTTTGTCATACACCATCAGGTCATACTGTATGTTCTCCGTCGGGTCGCCCATGCCGTCAGGACGCAGGCCCGCGTCAGTGCCAGCCCATGAAGAACCGCCGTTTCTAAAGCCGGCCATGTATAGCTGCGCCTTGCTGTCCGTAGGCATGACAACGTTCGAGAACAGCATCGGCACAAAGCCTGCAGCCTCGTCGTCGTCGGTATATGAGCCGTCGGTTATCTTAAGGTCTGCCGCCTTGGCGCGTTTCCACATCGTGTCGTTGTTCCAGTTGTCGTTCTCGCCTCCGCTCCATACAAGGTTCTCGGGCACTACTTTCATAGTCATCGGGAACGAACCCCAGCAGCTGTTGTTCACGGCGCGTCCGTGCTCGGCAAAGTTGATGGCGAACGTATAGGTATATCCTTCGCGCGGAGCGAACGTAAACTTCGTACCGTCGGCAAGCGTCTGCTCGTCAAGGTAGAACTGCACTTCCGCCTCGTCAACGTAGTCTGAACTTGTGTTGTATTCCTGTGCCTTCAGGCTCAGTATTTTACCGATGGGGTAAGTGTACTGGCTGAAGTCCTCAACGTGTACAAGTCCCGTGTAGTTAGGGTCGTCCGTGTCAATGAGGTACAACTGGGTATAGTCTACGTCGCCAGCGCTCTCAATCAGTCCAAGCTCCTCTACATTGTCGCTCGTGTATTCCGCACCGCGCAGGCTTATCTTTACGCGCCTGCCACTCTGTCCGTCGGTATAGGCAGCGTCCTTTATCTGGTAGAGACCTATGCGCAGTGCAGGGTTCAGCCCTTCAGGATAATCAGTGATTTCGTTGAAACCGGCATGCAGCTTCGGAGCTTCGCCGCTGGCCGTAAGCGTAAGGGGCACATAATCCCAACAGATTCTCTCCCACTGGGCCTCCGTCAATTCCGAATCTGACGGGCGCACCGTTGTAATCGGGCTAATCACAAGCTCCAAGCCATTTTCCAAGATAGCGATGTCAAGGCTCGACCTGTGAAGCACAAGCTTGTGGTTAAGACCGCCCTCCGGCCCCGGCTGGTCGAGGTAATGCTGTATCAGGTCAATCTGGTTCTGTGTAAGACCGTCATGAACACCCGGTTCTGCTGCAACAGGCACTACTCCGTCAAGGCTCTCAACATCACGGTAAGCCCTGATGTCACGGAGCGATGTCAATGCCGACTGGAGCGACTCACCGCCATAAGTGCCGTTGGGGGCAACAAACTCCTGCTGGCTGCCGAAGAACCAGTCGAAATAAACGTCAGTGTCGATTGTCTCATACTGCTCCTCACCTGTTTCCGGGTCGCGTACCACATTGCCGCTTTCATCGAGCTGCGGCACACGCAGCTGCGCCGTGAAGTTGAACGCCTGTCCGAGGCAATGGTCTCCATCGGGTTCGGCTACCTCGCCGTTAATCTTGATGAGCGTCTGTGCCGTCACATAGAATGTGCTCTTTATGGCACACGGGTCGTTCATAAAATCGGCAAAATCCTTGATGGTATTAGTACCTTCGTTTTTGCGGTCGAGTATGAACATTATATAGCGTGTGTTGGGTATCATGTTTGAGTAGAAATCTACCACCAATTCACGATTTTCATCCGCTGCCGAACCAGAACGGTAGAAGTAATACCGCCCACCTTCAGAATTGTTGATTGCGATATTTTCTTGGTCGGGAACATACTCGGTGTTTGACTCGAAGTTGGGCTTCCAGTGAAGCGAGGCTATCTTCTGGTCGTAGCCCGGGTGTTCGGGGTCTTCACTCTCGCCGACACCGATTTCAACTATCGACTGACTGATGGCATCAGCTATTTGCTCTACGGTGGGATTTTCATTGTTGCCTATCAAGATGTTGTACTTTGCCTCGTCTATGAAGCAGAAGTCGATACCCTCGGGTTCGAGGCTGCTGTCTGTTTCATCGGGGTCTGAACCGATGCGTTCGCACAGCTGATACCAGTCGAGCGACGCGCGAAGCAGCGTGCGCTCGCCCGTGCAGGCATAGTCTTTCTGCATCACTGTTGCCGTAGGCTGGGCTATGTACACCTTAATCTCGTCAAGATAGAAGTCGCCACCGGCCGTAGAGCCGCAGTTGTTGTCTACCTTCAGCTCATAGCTTACAAACTCGTCGGTACGCTCGTCCTTGTTCAGAAACGAGAAATATATCTGATACCAGTCATTCTGCTGTGAACCGTAGCCGTTGTCGTTGGTATATTCCGAGCCGTCGCCGGTATCAAGGTGAGTAGTGGTTGTTATCTGTCCCGTAGACTGACGGTAAAGAGGCACTCTCTCATCGTCTGCTGTAACGCCATAAATTGTGAACAGCATGGCAGAGTTCTCACTGTTGTCCACGTCTTCATCGGCACTCTTAACCCATGCGCTCACGAACAGCTCCGAACCGGGGCAAAGGTTCTCCGTGAACGGCAGCGTGACTATGGTTCCGGGGTTGTCAGACGCGTCAACGTAGAGGAAATAACCCTCGGCGTTGCGTCCTCCGAGACCTTCATTTGTCGGTCTTTTCACTGAATTTTTTACTATGTCACCGTAACCTACATAGTTGTTGGTTATAGCGTAAGTTCCCCACTCGGCAAAAGGTTGACGGTTATAAGCACTGTTATTATCTGTTGAACCGTCGAAATCAGCTGTCGTTGAACCGTCGAAGAACGCGTAAGAGCTGTAACCCCACTCCAACGGGAACGGATAATACCAATGGCTGCTCTGCCCAAACATATTTGCCACGTTGGGGTCATAGTCGAACGTGCGCGACGTCAGCAGCTTGTAGTTCTCGTTGCCGTCAAGGTAATTGGGAGTGCGGGTCAAGTAAACGTTGCTGTACCAGCTTTCATCACTGCCTATCACGTCGCCGCTCTCGCGGTGGCGGTCAATGCGGTCAAGCTCGTGCTGGGTGAGCAGGCGCGTGTCCTTCTTGAACGTAAGGTTGAACTTGGCTATGTTATAAGTAATTTCGCCCACAGTCTTCGTAACAACGATTGTGGCCGTCTGCCCGTCGCTCACGCTCCAAGGTTCGCGTGAATTGGCCGAAGCCGGACGGAAGAATATTGCGCGGTTGTTACCGCTTAATGTTATGGAAGTTGATTCATTTCCGCCTGACGCTCCATTATGGTTTCCTCCGGAAAGAAGACGGAACACGTTGTTCGGAGAAGATATCGTAACGGTAAGGTTGGTGTTATTATCACCGTCTATGCGGTAACCGTTGGCAAACTTCGACAGGGCTACAAGCTCGTCGGTCTGGTTACCGAGGTGGTCGCAGGGGAAAGTTATGTCGTATTCCTCCAAAAACTTCTTACCGTCTCCGTCACCTCCACGATATTCCGCATTCTCAAGACGCCCCATACCGTTCTTCCAGCCTTCGGTCTCGTCGGCTCCGCCACGGTCGTCTACACCTATTATATAATAGATTACACGCAGGCTCAACGTTGGCTCCCAAAAGCCACCATTCAAAAAGCTACCACCATTGCCAGAATTGAAGTTCTCCGTAAAGTCAAGATAACCTGACGCATCGCAGGCTATTATGTAGTACTTGTTGTCTGCGCTTCCGTTGTCAAATTCGTTATTGACATAATTCCGGTAGTCTGCATCTGTAGGATAAGTGAATGTAGCCCGACCCAAATCTGTACCGTTTACTGAGTGTCCGCCAACATAACCGTTGGCAAAGCGGTAACTGTTTTTCGCAGGCTCTAACAAGTCATAAGTTCGCCTATTCAAACCACTACCCACAGTATAGCTTAATGTGCTTTCGGTAACAAAGTTGTACCAACGCTGATACGACCGCGCACTAAGGTTTTCGCCGGGCGAATAACTTGCTGGAACCACGGGCAATGTCAGCTCCACTTCACTTCCTTTCCTTACATACAGCGTGTCGTAATACGTGTGCGCTGACTGGATAGAATCTCCCGTGTACGGATTCGCATAGTAATGGTTCGTATCGTCGAAAGTGTCCATGTCTTTAGCCGCCTGGCTGATATTGTTGCGCATGGTGTACCATTTGGCCTTCTTGTGCTGCACCTCACTATCTTGATAAGTGTTCGAGATGGTCTGTCCCCATCCACCCATTGGCAGAAGGAATGACAAGGCCCAGACGGACAACGCTTTTATATAAAAGTTTTTGGTTTTCATGTTTCAAATCCTCCTTGTCAGTTTACTTTAAACATATTGAGCACTTCACCGCCCAACAGGCGCATACCGTAAGAGCCGCCGGCTCTCGTGCCCGTCTTGAACTTTACGTCGGTGATGTCGATTGTACGTATTGTTACATTATATGTGCGCGTCAACAGATTGGTTTCCTCAACTGTGGCAAACCATGACACCGTTAACGAGAGCGGTAAGTCTGTGCCGACGCCCACCCCGGCAGACAAGGCTGCGCTCAATGTAGCACCTGAATTTGACACATCAGTTATTTTGTCAGCCAAATCGTCAGGAACAGTCCATTGCTTACTTACCAATTTCGCCGTATTAGTTGACGATGCCATGCCGGCAACAGTAAACTCGAACTGCGCTCCTTCCGCAATGTACACTGTATAAGTGGCTTCATCCACATCAACATTCACTTCTACAGGGTAATTGCCTATCGGTGCCACCCATGAAAGCCACTCTATTTCAGGAGAAAAATCAGGGAATGTAAGCGTAAGGGGATAAATGCTGTTGCGCGGCAAGATGCGGCGACGGGGGCTGGCCGTATAAGTGGTAACGCCGGTGGTGTTGCCGGTAGCAAGTGTCACTGTAAACGGCAGTCCCTCTGGCGTCTCGTTGACATAAAACGAGAACAGTCTGCCGTCCGCCGTATCCTCTGCATCACTTAACTTGGCAGTGAACTCGCCGGTGCGGTCGCCGTAATAATCGCTTGAAGTCGAACCTTCCATCAGCGGCACATTCTCCGAATATCCCGAGAATGTCACCTCACTGTTGTCTGTCACGTCTGCACCGTCGCTCACTGTAAGACGGATTTTACCGACAAGGCGCTCAAGCGGCAAATCGACGACAATGCCGCCGCTGGCGTTCAGGTCGCCGTTGACAGTTATCATGCCGACCGCACTCATTGGGATATATTTGCCTCCGTCCAAATCTATTTCACCGGCAGGGTCAAGCAGACGAAACTGGTTTAGGTCGCCGGCGCGCGACTCAAAATTGCTGTCGGTACTTGTTGCCCCGAAGCAATCGTCGAGCAACTGTTTGCCGGTCTTCTGGGTCGTACTGCCTGCCGAACCGTATTCGCCCACATAGTTGTCGATATTGGCAAAAGCGTAGAACGTGTATTTTCCGGGGTCTAAGGTAAAGGTTTCAGAAGTCCAGCTTGTCAAATTTCCCCCTTGCGCCGATGCGTCGGTAGTAAGGTTTGGTGAAATGTTGTTATACACACGAGGTGTGCCGTTGTCATCCTTCACGATGTACACATACAACGTGTTGATGAACTCGTGCTCCTCGGCATTTACGTCTTCTCCGGCGCGTGAACCGTTAAGGTCACCTATCACTCCTGCCGACACGTTGACCTTAACGGGTACGGCGTCGCCTCCTGTAGCAGGGCAATCGCCGTACTCGTCGCCGTAACACGACGACAGCAAGACGGCGCAGGCCATGGGGACGGCGGCCAGCGCGCACCTTAACATTTGTCTGTATGCTTTATTCATGATTTTCATGTTTTACGGTTCGTTACATTGGCAGGGTTTCTTCAGTAAGCAGCACCCAGTCTTTCACATAGACATGAGCCTTTATTTCCGTGTCGTCAGGCACATCACCACCGATTGACGCAACAGTTTCTACTTTCACCTTATATATATTGTTGCGCACTACGGCATACTCCATAAGCCCGTTGGTCATGTCACTTTTGTCATTGCTGTGCCGCAGCCACCATACATAGTAGCACAGGCCTTTATAATATGTACGCAACATTCCGTTGCTGCTGGCGTACAACCGTGCGCGAGTGTCGGTCACGCCGCCTTGGTTGATTTGCGGGTCTGTGATGTCGCTCTCGCCCACACCGAGCGTGGCGAGGAATGCCGTCCACGTTACGTTGTCGAGGGCTGTGCCTACCGCGTCTGTGCCTTGGGCGTCGCCCTGCAAGCCGGTGAAGTAGGCAGCAAGTCCTACGGGGTCATACGACAGAGCATCACAGAACGCCGTAACATCAGCCCACGTCTTGTTTTTCAAACCATCCACCGCCGCATCGAAATAAGCAGCGAAGTCGGCCTGCTCATTGAGCTGCCCCATCATTGCCGTGAGCGACGTGTAAAGCCTGTCGCTATAACGGAAGAACGTATGTCCTGGTTTATAGTCGGCAAGGGCACTCCCTGGATTGAACTGTGCCTGGAATGCCAGGCCCGTGTTGTAGGTCTTGGCCGTCTGGTCTTGCGCCGTGGTGTTTTCAAGGGTATAGCCGACGCGCTGCCATACTTGGCCATCATCTCCCGGGTCGGTTATAGGAGTTCCGGCTGTCATGCGTGTGCTCCACCACTTGGGGTCTTCAGAGCCGGAATACAGGTAACTGCCGTCAACATAAAGCCCGGCGGCATTCACTTCTTTACCGTCAACAGTAGTGAACGGCTTATTATTGAGTTCTGCGTTGGTTGAGTTTTTGTCGGCTGTCCATGGGTCGATAACATAGTTGGTAGGCAGTCCGTCCGTTCCCGTTTCCTCTATGCCGAGATAGGTAACGTCGCCGCCTGTCTTCTTCGTCGGGTCTTCAGACACCCGCTTAAGGAGGTATGAGCCGGCGCTAAAGTCGTTGATGATTGTCGCACCGAGAATTGTCACCGATGCATCCGCATAGTCGGTATCGGTAAGTTTAAATTCGCCGTCGGCTTTATAGTCTACGCGTGCCGCGACACGCTCAACATTGACGGAGATTGTCGCAGGGTCTTCTTTCGGATTATTCTCAACGACAAGCCTTTCGCTGGGTTCGTCGGCCAAAGCCATGAGGAAATCCGAATACGTACCGTCGTCAGATTTCGTCCATGCCGTCGTATATATCTTGTCACGCACTTCGCTTAGATTGCCGGCGGTGCTCCACCAGAAATCGGCTCCCGGATTAGCCACTACGATTACATTGTACGTACCGTTATCTACATCGGCTTGCTGCGTCTCGGTAATCCATTTTCCGTCACCCGAAGTGACATTGCCAAAGTAAACCGCAGCTATTACAGGCGTTTCATCCTGACTGTTGACGTTAGCATTGCCATCAAAGAGAAACGCCACGGCGGAATTCACCCTGTTCTCATAGTCCTGCCCGGCTTCAGGACCGTCGCCAGTCTCACCGGCGTCAGGATAGGCGCGTGTGCCCTGTGCACCAGACAGACCGAAGCTAAGCTGGATGTACGCCTTGCCTGTGCCGGCGGTGCCGCCTTTTTCGGGCGGACACTCCAAGTCGTCGCTCATGCTGCACGACGTTGCCAGCAACGCCAATGACAGGCAGAGGGCTGTGCCACAGTGTTTATATAATCTGTATTTCATTGCAATTGTTTTTATTTTGACATGGGGCGGGATGTTTCCACCTCTCGCCTTTTCACTCTTTCAGCCTTATATATTACAGGTCTTCAAACTGTATGCGCTTGCTCCATCCGAGCACGCTGATACTGATGTTGATGTATTGCAGCTTGCCGTTCAGGAGGAAGATTTCCAGGTCGTAGTCATATCCGCGGTCAAGGAATTCCTGCTTTGAGTAGTTGCGTATTTCGTCATAATTGGCAAGGCGCGAGAGGATGTCCGGCAAGTTGAGCCTTATATTCTCATAGTCATTGTCCTTGTTTCTTATGACAAGCACACCGTCGTCCCCGGCATCGTCGTGGCTAATAAGACGCAATGTCATGAACTCGGCGTGGCCGATATGGCCTACACCTTCGAGTATGTTGCCGTTTTGGTCGGTAGGCGGAGTGAGGTCGTCCGTATTCCACGTTGCATAAGGGCGATAAACAACAGTGCCCGTAGTCTCGTCAACGGAGTTGTCCCACAGCAACGTAGAATTGCGGTCGGTAATTGTCAGGTCATAGTTGGCAATGTCCATTTGCGTGGGGTCACTAAGCTCGCGCAGGCTTACGTTGATTCTCTTGGTGTCGCGCATGAGAGAGACTGTGGCGTAAGCGGCACGGTTGGACTCGCGGCTGTACACCTGCACAGGCTCTGTAAGCATGCCGTGCCAAAGGGTGTCGAGCGGCAGAGAGTTGTTGGCGATGTCATACATGTTGTCGGCCGTCTGAACGCGGTCAAGCTGTATGCCGAGGGCTGTCATGTCAGAGCCTGCCTGCATGTCGGTACGCACGAAGCGTGCGCGTGAGTCGGCAAGCATGTCGGCATAAGGACGTTGTCCGGCCAGTGCGATAAACTGATACTTGCCGGGAGCCAGGTCGGTAATGTGCATGGCATAACCGGCATCCTTGAGCGGCGATGACGCCCCGATGTTGCTTTCCTCCTGCGTCTTTACAAGCTTGCCCTGCTCGTCGAAGATGTAAAGGGTGACGGAGCCGACGTGGTCGTTGAACATGTCGGCGCGCTGAAGATTGTAGTCATACTTGAAGTTGACGTAAAGCCCGTATGGACAGTCGCTTAAGTCTTCCTCCATCATGTCACACGAAGTGAGCGCGGCGGCTGCGAACAATGCGCAGCACAACCATTTGAAAGGTTTTTTCGCTGAATATTTCATACCTCTGTGGTTTTTTATTATTTCCATTTCTTCTTAATGTGAGTGATGGGAGTTATAGAACTGACAAGGCTTATAAAAGCTGTAGCTATCGAATTTTCCACTTTACGTTCTTCACTCTTCCCTCTCCACTCTTAATATATTGTCGCCCTCTTTAACAGGGCGGTTGTTGTCTTATTTGGTGGGTGCTCGGTATGAGCGCCGGTGTCATCCAAGCCTTACGGCTAATTTGACTTTTCTCCAAACTTGGCGGAAACGCTAAGGTCCTTGCCGCCGATGCTGCCTGCAACAGCTGTCTTTATTGTTGTTTTTTTAATCCCGGTGGCGCCATCACGACGCCACCGGAACGGAATTTATATGCAATGTTAAAAACTGCCTTTTTTACAAGTCTGCGCTTTGTGTACGCTTAGCCCAAGAAAGAACGTTGATTTCTACAGAAATCCAAGACTCTACCGGGTCATCAGGAGTTCCGTAAACCTCGGGAACTTCAGGATAACCAATCTCTGTGATTGAGTTAACGCTGATTTCATACCAGTTGTTGCGGAGAACGCCCCAACGGCCGAGCCAGTTCTGCTCTGCATTAGGATCGGGATAGCTGGTCGCGCCACCTGCAGTCCAAGGTGTAGAATCGTCGCCGAAGTGCTTTACCATAACAGGATAGTAGCTGCGGCCACCCTTATAGTAAGCTATGCTGTTGTCAGCATTGATTTCTGCAATGATATCGTCATTGCCAGCTGCAGTCAATTTTTCAGGCACAACATCGCCCTTAAACTTAGAAGCGGAAGCGTCAATTATCGTAACCTCTGCAACATCAATGTAACCGCCTTCATCCGTGCTTGAATAAGTTACAGTGAGGTCAGCCTCGCCAAGTCCTGTATTGGGGTCATCAAGACCTGTGGTGGGATCCTGCAAAGCTGCTACAACAGTTGCATTCTGCAGGTAAGCAGCCTTAACGGCTTTATCAAGACCTGCCTTATTGAGGATGTTGTCCTTCAAGTTGTTGATTACATAGAAATCCTTGCTGTCAGCATCCTGGCCAGTTACTGTAAGGTCGGCAGCCACGATAACGCGGGTCGTCTGGTTCTGGTTCTGGTTTGCAACATTAAATGTGTTCTCCAAGCAATAGTCGGCTGCGCCGGCAGCTTTGAGAGTTGCGGGAATGCCGCCAATTGCATTGTTGAACTCACCGGGAAGAGTATAACCGTTGCCGTCATAGTTCGGGTCGATGCCCCAATATGTGCGGTAAAGGTTTGTCGCAACAGGATTAGAGCCTACGAAACGATACCTGTCAGCTGTCGGGCTCAACGTTGAAGCATATCCCCACCAGTTTGCGCCGTCAACATTGCGGACAATGTAAGTTTCCTTGTTTGTCATGTCAAGCGCCCAACCAGCTATTTCAGTAGCAAGGCCGGCTGCTGTGGCAAGGTTTTCTCCTTCAACGACAGAAACCTTGGCAACAGCACGCTCTACATAAATGCTTGCTGCAGGATTAGCCTTAGCCTCTTCTTCTGTTGTGAAGATGTTGTTCGGGTCGATTTCAGTGAGCGTCATAACATTGCCGCCTGTCGGATTAGTAGTGCCGCCGGGAGTTGTATATAGAGGTGCGTTGGTCATGAAGAAATAGCCGTCGTCAGCCGTATTTGCCAACTGAGCGACATTTACAGTGGCAATCATGTCTTTCACATTAGCAACAGTAGTAGTACCTGCTGTGATGCCAGTGTTGTTGATTTGCCATCCCTCAGCAGCATTTGCTCCTGCGGTTACGATGTTATTGTCGTTAACCGTAACAAGGGCGTAAACATTTTCGTTTTCATGTTCAGGCCTGGTTATCTCCTGTGTCAGCTGGTAGGTTGTTGTAATGTTTCCACCAACATTTGACGAAGTTCCAAGCTTAAGGTCATACGCCCCTGTGAAAACGGCTGCATCCTCGCTTGTTCCTTCGAAAACGAACAACGTTGCGTCTTTAACATTGTACTCCTCTGCCGTACCGTCGTCGAAATTGTCATTGGCACGCGAACTTGGCTGTGAAGGCAGGTTGACCGCTACACTTACATACCCCTTTTCGCCGGGTGTGACGGAAGGATGTTTCTGTTCAACGAGGTCATCGCTTGAACATGCTCCCAACGCAAGCGCTGCAAACGCGAGAGCGAAAAACTTAGTTTTTTTCATGTGTAAATAATTAAAAATTAATTAATGTGTTGAATATTATTGAACGGGGGTCGGGGTAAATTACTCCTTTCACCACAATCAATTCAGATAAATTGGGCTGGCGAGCCGATGGGGCGACAAGCCTAACCGACCTATGGAAGCCAGAATCCTGCAGCCTGTGCCCGGCAGCCCGGCCTGACGTCAGTTGCCCATGATGTCAAGGTTCTGCTGCGCCTCTTTCACTCCTCCCTGTGCGGCGATGGTGAACTGGCGGCGCGCCTCGTCGTCATTGCCCTGCTTCATGGCCATTACGCCACGTGCATGTGCGGCATAAGGCGAATTGCCAGCCTTTGCGAGATAGCGCGATGCCGCCTCGTAGTCGCCCCGCTCAATTTCGGCGCAGGCCGCGTTGAGGTTGGCCGTGGGGTCTTGGGGATAGAGGCGGACGGCGGTCTGGAACACCTCGTTGAACTCGTCAGAACCCGGCTCGTAGGTCTGCGCCACGAGGTACATCTCTTCGAGCGAGAGCTGCTTTGGCTTGGTGCGCAGGATTTCCTTTGCCTCTTCCACGGAGAACGGCCTAACGGTATAGCTTACAACGTAGTCAGAGTGGCGCAGTGCCGGATAGTACGTGTCGAGCATGAAGCGGTATTCCTGCGGATATGTCGACTTGATTTTCCACTCGCGTGCGTCCGGGTCGAGGTCAGTATCGTCTATGATGTCGAGGATTTGCTGCTTGTGGTCGAGGTTGCCAGAGGCTACGGCCTGTCGCAGTCCTTCCCAGTCCTCGGGCGTGGATGTCACCTTGAATATGTTGTCGCTAAGGTTGACAAGACGCTTCACGTGGTCGGTCAATGTCTTGGCGCGTCCCTCTGCCAGGCGTGCGTTATAGTTGTAAGGAGCCTCGGGCGAAGCGTAGCCGTGTATTTCAACGCCGGTGATGGAGACGTTCTTGTCTTCCTTTACAAGGTTGATGGTGCCTACGATTTTGTCAAGCTCGCGCGGGTTGTTGCGGTAGTCAGGATAAAGCGTAGTCTTGTCAACGGGGAAGTCGATGAACGCCCTGCCCTCTTCGGTGCGTGCCTTGCGCGCCTCGGCTTTCGGACGCAGGTAAGCCATGTAAGGCGTGCGCAGGCGCTGAATGACGGTCTGGTCTTGCTCTTCAACGTTGCCGCATCCGCACAGGTCTTCGGCAATCACGACGTCGGCGTTCTTCATCCATTCCTCGTACGGCACAATGGCGTTGTATTCATAGCTCTGCGCCGTTCCGTTCTTGCGGCGCACCACCTGTGCGTCGTCGGGATAATCTTTGTGCGCATAACGCTTGTATGAAATGTCCTGCTTGCGTCCGTTCACGATAATTTGCGGCATGGTGCGTTCCTGGCCGCCGGTAGAACGTACTATAGGTGTAAACACCAGCCTCTGGTTGGAGCGCAGGTGCAGCGAGTCCATGTTGAGCGTAAGGTCAACTACAAGGTTGTGGTCTGTCTGCTCAACCTTCTTGTTTTCAACCACGATTGAGTTGTCCGCAAGGCGCGGGCTGTCGGTCTGTGCCTGCAAGGCGCATGGTGCGGCAAGCAGAGCCGACATATATAATAATGTGTAACGTTTCATCTTTTTGTATGGTTTTTATGGTTAGGGGTTAAGGGGAGAACTGGGAGGGATGGGAGAGCTGGGAAGGACGGGAGGCTTACGGTTTTTACAGATTATAAAAAACTTTGCACAGCCCTTTTTCACCTTTTACTTTTCTCACCTTCTCACTTTCTCACCTTTTAAAATATATACAGCACACTGACGGCGAGCTTGGTAGGGCCGAAGTAGTTTTTATGGTCAGACTTGATTTTTTCTCCGCACTCTCCACACTTGAACTTGTCGAACTTTATATAGTCGTAGCCAAGGCCGAGCGAAGCCTCGATGTTCCAGTGCTTGGAAAGCACCCACTGGTAACCGCCCGTGATGCCACCTCCGGCATACCATCCTTCATAACGGTGGTCCTCAAGTTCGGGAATGAGGCCGAACGGCAAGTCGATGTTGCTCACGTTGAATTGTCCGCCCATGAGATGCGCACCTACAAACCATCCGTTGAAGCTCTCGCAGAACCAGTAACGGTATTCAGGCATCAAGAGCCAATGGCGCAGGCTGCGCTGTTTTCCACCAGACTGTTTCCACGGATTGAACCCATAAAACAACTGAAGGGTGTGTTTCTTACCTACGGATGCCTCTACACCTATGTTTGGTGTAGTAGTTGCCCAATATAGAGCGTTGGTTTTTACCGCGACATTCTGCGCTGATACAGGAACAGCGGCTGCTAAAACCAAAAAAGCAGAAATCAGTATGTTTCTAATCATACGTCAAAGGTTATTTGTTATTTGTTTGTTCTTATGTTTGTATTTTTCGATTGCGGCAATTATCTTAGTCAGTTTTCCCGTCAATGAACACAAGCGCCGTCTACGCTCCCTGTGCCATTAAAAGTTTTGTTTAGTTGTTGCTTTCCGACGTCAAAGTTAATAATAATAATAATCAAAAACTCTTGCCCCTGAAAAGTTAATTAACATTAACACACGTATATTTTTTACATTTCACTTTTGACAATGTAAACTTTATGTAGACACAAACAGAAACTGATTTCAATCTACCGACAAAGCAAAACGCCGGTTTTTAGGGTGAAACCAAAGGATTTGAAGAAAGTAAAGGGTGGAGAGTTTTCTGTTCACCAGCAATTCTGGCATATAGTATTAATGTGCCAATCAAGACCGCCGGAAAACGGCATGGCATCTACCTGATGCTTGGGTTCCGGCAGGCTGTTTGCCATCGCACCGATGTTTGCCATGCACCTAAACTGCGGATGAACTGCAAGATGCCGTCGTTTGCATTGCAAAAGACGGCATTTTGCAGCCTGAAACACGGCCTTTCGGACGGCATTTTGCCACATATTGGCAACAGCCTGAACGCCAGGCGGTTGAGCGCAAGGATGTACACCAAGACAAACACCTACAATTATGGGGCGCAAGCAAGGCTGTTTGCGCCTTGCCCACGCCCCACGGCTGCTTACACGCCCTTGCCCTTATGCCTACACCTTTCTATATATAAGGCGCATCGACAGGGTTCAGGCGGAATGTATGTCACTGGTGCTGCTCGCGCAACAGGTCGTTGACAGTCTTGACGGGATTGAACGTTGACAACGGAACTTCAACGAAGACGGTGTTCCAGTCGCTCATCGCACCGTTCCAAAGTCCCGGCAGCTCGAGCGCCTTCAGCTCGCGGCCGTTCTTGCTCTTGCTGCTTATGAAGCCGGTTGACTTGTCAACATAGTCGGGAAGGTTGAAGTGACGCCCCTTGTAGTCCTTTACGGCGCAGACAAGGTCAACCGGATTGAAGTGGGTTCCCTCGGTAAACATCTTCATGTACTCGCCGTTGCTCTTGTCAATCTGGCTGCTTTCGAGTATTTGCAGGCTCACGGTGCCGTCCTGGTTGTATGTAAGGAACGGGCCGCCGCCAGGCTCTCCCACGTTCTTCACCACTCCGCACACGCGCATCGGGCGGTTGAGCTTATTGTGCAGATATACCACCAGCTCGGCGTCTTCAAGCTGCTTGATGTCGGCCTTGCGGCAGCACAGGTCACGCTGCACGAAGCGTATTATTTCTTCCAGTTGCTCGTGGGTGTACTGCCCGGTGTCAAGCAGGCGCAGATAGTCGAACGCCTTTGTCTGCAACGTTACGAGCATGCCGGCTATGAGCTGCTTATATGTTACGGTGTCGTCCTTCAGGCGGTCGGGCACAACGTTGTCAATGTTCTTGATGAACACCACGTCGGCGTCGATGTCGTTGAGGTTCTGTATCAGGGCACCGTGTCCTCCCGGGCGGAACAGCAGCGAACCGTCCTCGTTGCGGAACGGGGTGTTGTCGGGATTTGCGGCTATTGTGTCGGTCGAAGGTTTCTGCTCGGAGAAAGTCACGTCATACTTTATGCCGTATTTCCCGGCGTATGCGGCACACTTCTCGTCGACTTTCTTCATGAAAAGCTCGCGGTGCTCATGGCTTACGGTGAAGTGGATGTGAGCCTCTCCGCCCGATGCGGCGTAAAGTGCGCCCTCCACAAGATGCTCTTCAAGCGGAGTACGCGGTCCCTCGGCATACTTGTGGAACAGCAGCAAGCCCTTCGGCAGCTGGCCGTAGTTAAGCCCTTTCGGCTCAAGCATGTTTGCAACAACGGCCTTGTAACCGCCTTCGGCGATGAGTGTGGGTATGTCCTTGCCCTCGTTCTTGATGCAAGCCTCGTTAAGCTCGCCGTAGAAGGCGAATTTCCCGATGTTGTCAAAGTATTTCTTTTCAAAGTCGGTCTCGGGTGTGTCATGGTCGCCGTTCAGGAAAGCAAACATGTCCTTGAACATACGGCTGGCCGCCCCGCTTGCCGGCACGAACTTTACGATGCGCTTGCCACCGGCCTTGTAAGAGTTCCAAGCCTCGATGTAGCGTGCGCGCTCGTCGTCTGACGGGGCCGATATGCCGTTGCCTATCGCGGCGGCGGCCTCAAGACGCAAGAACGGGAAGCCCTGTTTGAAATCCTCAAGCTGTGTCTCAACCTGAGCCTCGGTTATGCCTTTGGCGGCAATCTGCTTTAAATCATCCTGTGATAACATAAATATTGTTTTTTATTAGGTTAAGGTATTTTATTTTCTTAGAATTTAGAGAAGGTAAAGAAGTTATAGCCAAATGCCTTGCTGTGTTGCAGTGCAACCACACCATATCTATAATATGGTAATGGCTTTAACTTCTTTAACTACTATAACTTCTTCAACTTCCTCAATATCTTCATTTAATTGCAAAAATAACTCTTTTTCATCAAAACATGCATCAAAAGGCATTAAAAAGTTATTACTTTATGCAATAAAACTTACAAAAAGCATTTTCTGAAACACAAAACAAGACTATTTCGGGAAAAATGAGTAAGTTTGCATCATGCCATCTGAAAGCGTGGCTGAACAAGGCATGAAAGAAATGAAAGGACTGACATTCACCATAGACGAGAAAAAAAACGCCATAGAGCTTGCCCGCAGGCTTGACGGCAGCGTAGGCGAGCTTATCAACGGCAATGACCGTAGCAACGTGTTAAGGCACATCAAGGCGGCGATAAGCGGCAATGCCGTGGAAAGGAACGCATTCGGGCTGAACCCCATAGTGTCCAGCCTGCAGACAGCGGCAATCGCGGTAGAGGAGATAGGACTAAAGCGCGACGGGGTGCTGGCCATACTGCTGTACCCTGTCGTACAGGACTATGACGAGATAAAACAGACATTCGGCGAAAACGTGGCGCGCATAATACACGGACTCGGCAAGATACAGGAGCTTTACAAGAAAAGCCCCGTCATTGAAAGCGAGAATTTCCGCAACCTGCTGCTGTCGTTCGCCGAAGACATGCGCGTGATACTCATCATGATTGCCGACCGCGTAAACCTGATGCGGCAAATCCGCGACACGGAAAACGTGGAGGCGAAAACCGAAGTGAGCGAGGAGGCCAGCTACCTGTACGCCCCGCTCGCACACAAACTCGGACTGTACAAGCTGAAGAGCGAGCTTGAGGACCTGAGCCTGAAATACCTTGAGCACGACGCCTACTACATGATAAAGGAGAAGCTCAACGCCACCAAGAAGAGCCGCGACGCTTACATAGAACGCTTCATCGCCCCGATAGACAAGAAGCTGAAGGAGGCCGGATTCAAGTTCCACATGAAGGGACGCACCAAGAGCATACACAGCATCTGGCAGAAGATGAAGAAACAGCAGTGCGATTTCGAGGGCGTATACGACCTGTTCGCCATACGCATAATACTCGACTCGCCGCAAAAACTGGAAAAAGTGCAGTGCTGGCAGGTGTTCGCCATCATCACCGACATGTACCAACCCAACCCGAAACGCATGCGCGACTGGCTGAGCGTGCCCAAGTCTAACGGCTACGAAAGCCTGCACATAACAGTTCTGGGGCCTGAAAACAAATGGGTGGAGGTGCAGATACGAACCGAGCGGATGGACGAAATAGCCGAACGAGGACTGGCCGCCCACTGGCGCTACAAGGGCGTAAAGGGCGAAAACGGCCTGGACGACTGGCTCAACAGCATACGCTCGGCACTGGAAAACAAGGACGACCTGCAGGTAATCGACCAGTTCAAGATGGACTTGTATGACGACGAGGTGTTCGTATTCACGCCGAAGGGAGACCTGATGAAATTCCCCAAAGGCGCCACAGTGCTCGACTTCGCATACCGCATACACTCGAACATCGGCGACCATTGCACCGGAGCGAAAATAAACAACAAAGTTGTGACGTTCCGCCATGTGATGAAAAACGGCGACCAGGTCGAGATAATGACCTCGGCCAACCAAAAACCCAAGCAAGAATGGCTCAACATCGTCAAGACAAGCCGCGCCAAGGCGAAAATACGCATGGCGCTTAAAGACCTCATGGTGAAAGACGGAGCATACGCCAAAGAAATGTTCGAACGAAGGCTGAAAAACCGGAAAATCGAATTTGACGAAAGCGCCGTGTCGCACCTTATAAAGAAAATGGGGTTCAAGGAGGCAAACGACTTCTACCGGCACATGGCAGACGGCACGCTTGACGTCAACGACGTGATAGAAAAGTACCAGGAAACCCTGCAACGGGACAACAACACCCTGCCCCAGCAGCCTGCACGCAGCGCGGAAGGCTTCAACTACGAGAACCCGAACGAGGAGCTTGCCCATTCGGGAGACGACGTGCTTGTGATAGACAAGAACCTGAAAGGCGTTGACTATACTCTGGCAAAATGCTGCCATCCCATTTACGGCGACGACGTTTTCGGCTTCGTAACCATAAACGGGGGGATAAAAATCCACCGCAAGGACTGCCCCAACGCACCTGAACTGCGCAAACGCTTCGGTTACCGCATAGTGAAGGCCAAATGGAGCGGCAAAGGCACATCACAATACTCTACAACGCTGAAAATCATCGGCAACGACGACATCGGCATTGTGAACAACATTACAAGCATCATCTCAAAGGAAGAGAAGATAATGATGCGCAGCATCAACATCGACAGCAACGACGGCCTGTTCAGCGGCAACCTGGTTGTAAACGTAGAGGACACCCCGCGCCTCGAGCAGCTGATAAAGAAACTGCGAAACGTCAAGGGAGTAAAACAAATCATCAGACTTTAATAGTAAAGAACGGAGAGTGAAGAAGCCACGACCTCTAATTTATCGGCTCCTTCACTCTCCGTTCTTCACTATCCACATTTATCAGTTCTCCGAAATGAACTTTTCAAGATAGGCCAATCCCTTCTCAGTGCAGCAACCGCGCAAGAATACGATTATGAACGTATGGAATATCTCGTCAAGTTTGTACTGCTCGTAAAGCCGTGTCTGCATGACAAAATCCATGGCCGCATCGCCAATCTTGTTCACTATGCCATAATTCAAGTCGCTGCGGAAGAAACCATGCTCGATGCCTTTCCTCATGAACACCTGCGAATGGGCGGACTGCGTCTCCTTGTTCTGCCTGAAAAATCTCATTATCCGCTCGTACTTGTTCATTTCAGTAAAAAACAGCGGATTGATTGCCCCAAGGTCTTTCAGCCTCAACTTTATGAAATAAGCAATGACAGCCATCTCGTTTTCCGCCGTCATCGCATAGTCGGAAAGCTGCTTGTTCATCAGTTCATTCTCATTCCTGAGACACTCAAAAAGCAAATCCTCCTTGTTGCTGTATATTTCATACAGAGTCCGCTTTGAAATTGCGATTTCAGTCGCGATGTCGTCCATGCGCACGGCTTTTATCCCTTTCTGCTTGAAAAGTAGCATCGCGGTGTCAAGAATTTTCCTTCTCAGACTTTCGCGGTAAGCGGTCGTGCTGCCGGTTTTACGCATTCTTTTAGTTTTTATTTGCAAAGTTAATAATTTATTTCCGAAAACTATTTGCCTCCATTTATTTTTTTCATTACATTTGCAAAGACTTTTCAATTATGGTTGTAATAAAAAGAAAGGTAAAAAGACGAAGTCAACATCAAGCAAGTGCCCGCAAGTAAGAAAATGAAAGATTGTAGGGCAAAATTCCGCCACAAGCACAAATCGTGCCAGGCTGTACAGAGACGGCTGTACAAAGCACCAGACTTCACGCGTATTGAAAACGAGAACAAATAACATAATCATGGTAAACATTACAAAAGAAGCCGCACTTGAATACCACAGCAGCGGCAAACCCGGAAAAATAGAAGTAAAACCGACAAAGCCCTACAGTACGCAGACCGACCTTAGCCTTGCCTACTCGCCGGGCGTGGCGTTTCCATGCCTTGAAATCCAAAAGACTCCCGACGACGTGTACAAGTACACGGACAAGGGCAACCTCGTAGCCGTAATCAGCAACGGAACAGCCGTGCTGGGACTCGGAGACATCGGCGCGATGAGCGGAAAGCCCGTCATGGAGGGCAAGGGCCTGCTGTTCAAAATCTACGGCGGCATAGACGTGTTCGACATCGAGGTGGCCGAGAAGGACCCTGAGAAGTTCTGCGAGGCTGTAGAACGCATCGCACCGACATTCGGCGGCATCAACCTTGAAGACATCAAGGCGCCCGAATGCTTCTACATAGAGGAAAGGCTGAAGCGTACACTCGACATACCGGTGATGCACGACGACCAGCACGGCACGGCCATCATATCGGCCGCCGGACTGAAAAACGCCCTCGAAGTAGCAGGAAAAGACATATCGAAGGTAAAAATCGTTGTAAACGGAGCCGGAGCGGCGGCCATCTCGTGTACAAAACTGTACATCGCGCTCGGCGCGAATAAAGAGAACATCGTCATGCTCGACTCGAAAGGTGTCATCACCAGCGACCGCGAGAACCTGACGGAACAGAAAAAGATGTTCGCCACCGACCGGCGCGACATTCACACGCTGGAAGAAGCCGTAAAGGGCGCCGACGTATTCGTGGGCCTGTCAAAGGGCAACGTGCTCACACAGGACATGGTACGCTCGATGGCCGACAAGCCAATCGTGTTCGCACTGGCCAACCCCGTGCCCGAAATATCATACGAGGACGCTATGGAGAGCCGCCCCGACGTGCTTATGAGCACCGGCCGTTCCGACTATCCAAACCAAATCAACAACGTCATAGGCTTCCCCTACATCTTCCGCGGCGCGCTTGACGTACACGCCACAGCCATAAACGAGGAGATGAAAATGGCTGCCGTACACGCCATCGCAGACCTGGCAAAGCAGCCGGTGCCCGATGTAGTGAACGACGTGTACCAGGTAAACAAGCTTACCTTCGGCCCATCATACTTCATACCGAAACCGGTAGACCCGCGCCTCATCACCGAAGTGTCGGCAGCCGTTGCAAAGGCGGCCATCGAAAGCGGAGTGGCGCGCACCACGATAACCGACTGGGACGAATACAAGAACCGCCTGCGCGAAATGCTCGGACAGGAAACCAAGCTGACCCAGAAGCTGTACGACACGGCACGCAAGCATCCGCAGCGCGTTGTGTTCGCCGAAGGAATACACCCCACGATGCTAAAGGCGGCGGTGCAGGCCAAGAACGAAGGCATCTGCCACCCCATCCTGCTGGGCAACGACGAACGAATAGCAAAGCTCGCCAAGGAACTCGACCTAAGCCTTGACGGCATAGAGATAGTGAACCTGCGCCACGACCGCGAGAATGACCGCCGCGAACGCTACGCACGCATACTGGCCGAAAAGCGCAAGCGCCAGGGCTACACCTTCCAGGAAGCCAACGACAAGATGTTCGAGCGCAACTACTTCGGCATGATGATGGTCGAGACAGGCGACGCCGACGCGTTCATAACGGGCCTTTACACAAAATATTCAAACACCATAAAGGTGGCGAAGGAGGTAATCGGAATACAGCCCGAATACAAGCACTTCGGCACGATGCACATAATAAACTCGAAAAAGGGAGTGCTCTATCTGGCCGACACGCTGATTAACCGGTTGCCAAACAAAGACGTGCTCGTTGACATTGCGCGCCTCTCGGCCAACACAGTGCGCTTCTTCAACGACGAGCCGCACATCGCAATGATAAGCTACTCCAACTTCGGAACCGACGAATTTGGCAACCCGGCTGAAGTTCACGCCGCCGTAGAGGAGATGCAGCAGCGCTACCCCGACCTCGCTATAGACGGCGAGATGCAGGTGAACTTCGCCCTGAACAGCAGGTTGCGCGACGCAAAATACCCCTTCACAAGGCTGAAAGGCAAAGACGTCAACACGCTCGTATTCCCCAACCTGTCGAGCGCGAACAGCTCGTACAAGCTGCTACAGGCACTCAACCCGGGCGCCGAAATAATCGGCCCCATCCAGATGGGACTGAACAAGCCCGTCCACTTCACCGACTTCGAGTGCTCCGTGCGCGATGTTGTCAACATCACAGCCGTTGCCGTAATCGACGCATACGTGCAGAAAATCATGGAGAACCTAAGCAAATAAATACGCCGCAAACGGCGCATAAACAAGAGAAACGGACTTGCCGCAGCGGCAAGTCCGTTTCTTTTTTCACCAACACGGCAAACGCCACAATATAAAAGACGGCAAACGACGCGGCAAAACGTGACCTTTTACCATGCGAAACATGGCCTTTCGGGCTGCAAAAGGCCACGTCTTGCAACGCATACAGATACCGGCCTACAAATAAACGCACTTATATAATAAAAAAAATCCGTTTTTGATGTAACAAAACTGCCGCAAGTTACGTCTGCATAATAAAGGACATAAAAAAACGGAAGCAATGAAAAGAATATTTGCACTAATCATGTTTACGGCGGCGTTGTGCCTGGCGGGCACGGCCAAGACAAGCAACGAGGTGATACGCGACATACGGACTAACAACAAGGCGTTAACCATCAGGTTCAACAAACTGATGATGGCTCTGCTGCCCGACCTGAAAGACGAAGCATTCGGCGAGGCTATGGGGCACATAAGCAGCGGCACAATAGTGACGGTTGAGGACGGAGGCGAGAAAGCAAGGCGGTCGTTCCTCGAAAGCGTAAGCGAGCTTGACACATGCAAATACCAGCCTTTTGTAAGCGTCAACGATGAAGACTGCGAAACTGTGCAGATATTTGGCAGGATGAAGAAAGGATACATAAGGGAAGTGCTCGTGGTAGTGGCAAGCGATGACGACTGCGCCCTGATACGGCTGAAGGGCAAGCTGACGCAGGAGGACATACGGGAAATAATAGCGCAGAATGATTGAAAACACATTATAAACAACGAAAAAATCAAAGACAATGAAAAAGATTTTGGCATTTATCGTGATGGCGGCATTCTGCCTCACGGGTACGGCGAAGACCGCCGATGAAGTAATCAAAGAAATAGAGAAGGCCACCGGCGCACAGGTGATACGTTTCAACCAGGAGATGATTGCCATGCAGATGGGCGAGAAAAAAACGGGTATTAAAGACGTTGACGAAATGCTGAAACTTATCGACAACGGCAGCGTGTTGATAATAGACAATACAGACAAAGCCAAGACCGACATATTCAATAGCAAGACAGAAGAGCTTGACGGCACCTTTTACGAGTCAATAGCAACCGTATTCGACAACGACGACCGGGTAAAGGTGCTCGGACACATGGAAGGTGAAACGATAAAGGAAATTGTTGTGGCCGTGACAGATGGTGAAGACTGCGTAATGGTGCACTTAACTGGAAGCATACCCAAAGACAAAATAGGTCAGTTAATCAACGACAAGACAATTAGTTTTTAAGGGTTTACTGTTATGGGGTTATGGGGTTGTGAGGTTATACGGTTGTATGGTTGTGAGGTTGTGCGGTAATATGAAAGCCATAAGCCGAGCAATATAAACTCATATAACATTAGCCCATAAAATAATGACCCGATAACCCAATATCCCGCACACCCCACAACCGCATAACCCATAACCGTAAAACCGTATAACCCCACAAACAATGACAGGCGAAGAGTTCAAACAACGGTTCATGCCATACAGCGGCAAGCTGTATGCCGTGGCTCTGAGCCTGACGTGCAATGAGCAGGAGGCCGAAGACGCTGTGCAGGACGCATACCTTAGGCTGTGGACACGGCGTGACAGCCTGCCCAGCATGGAGAACGCCGAAGCCTACTGCGTAACGCTGACAAGGCACATCTGCCACGACAGGCTGAGGAGCAGGCACGCCACGCTTGACGTTGACCGCCCCGAGACAATGCGGCAGGCCGCACACGCCGACATGGAAAAAGAGGTTGAGACAAAAGACCATGCCGAAATAATGCGCCGGTGCATAGCACGCCTGCCGGAACAGCAACGCCTCTTGATAACCATGCGCGACGTCAACAACCTCGACTACGATGAGATTGAACAGGCCACAGGACTTGGCATGACAAACATCCGCGTGACGCTTAGCAGGGCAAGAAAGACATTACGTGAACAATTTAACAACATAAGGAATTATGGCGACAAAGGATATTGAAAAACTTTTGGAACGGTATTACGACGGACTGACATCCGAAGAGGAGGAGGCACGCATAGCCGGGTTCTTCAGGGATGGCGACGTACCCGACAGCCTGAAAGCCGAACAAGACTTCTTCATGACCCTGCACGGCTGCAAGACCACACCGCTTGCCGAACGGCTTGACCACAAGCTCGGCACGCAGATTGACGCATGGAGCAAAAAAGCTGACAGCATAGGCCGGCATACCACACGGCGCATAACGATGAAACTGCGCCATGCCTGCGGAATAGCGGCCAGCATACTCGTTGTGGCTTCGTTCGGCGCATACCTGCACAACCGCACAAGCATAACGCCTGAAGAACAGGCCGCACTGGCACAGGCGCAAATGGCGATAGTAAAGTTCTCGGCCACGCTTAACAAAGGTCTTGACCAAATGGCATACGCGCAGCAAAAAACTGAAGACCTGAACAGAAAAATAAACAAATGTATGGAACTCTCTAAAAACGGTGAACAATGAAAAAGTTATTATCAATACTGGCCGCGGCCATACTTTTCACGGCAAACCTTGCCGCACAGGAAACGTTTACCAAGAAATTCGGCAACGTAAAGGGCATAACATCTGTCTATGTCTCGAAAGCACTTCTCAGCATGATGCCCGACATGAAAAGCAACGGGATGGACTTCTCGGCCGTGGCCTCGAAGTTGGACAACATCCAGATACTCAACTCCGAGACAAAATCAGCCGCCAACACCCTGAAAAAAGAATGCCGGCAGATAATCGCCAAGGAAAATTACACAAAACTGATGGACGTCAACGGTGAAGGCGAAAGCACCGGCATATACATGAAAGAATTTCCGGGCGGCAAGAAACAGTACATACTGCTTAACACTGACAGCGAAGAGACAAGCGCCATAGTTCTCACTGGAAAACTGACATTGCAGGACATTAAGAATGTAATGAACAAATAAGACGCCATAATAGATAACTTGTAAAAAATCAAAGCGCATTCCGCAACGCCGACTAAACCGACGCTACGGAATGCGCTTTTTAATATCCCTTCCGCCATACCCTGTTTTAGAATTCAGTTGACTAAAAAACAGTCTGACACCATTCGCCGTCAGGCACATCATTGGGGAAATGCTGCTTTTAATACTTGGCAGGCTTTATTCTATGCCATTAAAAGCGGTTGTTTATACCTTACAAAATAAAGGCTCTCACAACAGAGCGTGGAATATGTGGACGAAGTAAAGGGTTGTTTATACCTTACAAAATAAAGGCTCTCACAACAGGTGTAAGTAACAAAACACAAGCTGTTAGGTTGTTTATACCTTACAAAATAAAGGCTCTCACAACTGTCGTTGGCGAAATACGGATATACGAGCCGTTGTTTATACCTTACAAAATAAAGGCTCTCACAACCTCGTAATGTATGGAATGAACAGCACATTAGTTGTTTATACCTTACAAAATAAAGGCTCTCACAACCTATTTACAAATTCTTAAATATCTATTCTTAAACCAGTTTTCTTCCTCATACTTTCCAATAAGTTACAAAAATGCCCGTATGTCTCTTTGGCAAATGAGACGTCATTGAGACTTCCTTTGAAATGTTCGCTGACAACATATTTAACGCACTCATATTTATAGTCACCGTGCATGAACATATTGCGCGCATTTATGAAAAAAGTCAAATCGTCTCCGTTGAAGACATTGTACTTGTCATTGTATGATTTTATCACATCGTCATTAAAACTCAGATGGCTTTTACCGTCTAAACTCAAATGCAAGTCCTCCGTAATGCCCCGCTCTACTTCACGGCACAACTTCACCATATTCAACCTGTATTTTTCAAATTCTTCCTCTTCTTTTAAATAATCAGAGTAGTCCATTTCCACACTTTTAGAGTAAACCTTATGAAACGCCTTTATTAAGCTGTTAAACTTAAAGTCGGTTCCAAGTCGGCACACCTTGCCGTAATCCTTTATTTTTATACCTGTGGCCGTTAACTTTATATTATCAAAGTTCTTGACGAAATTTACAGGAGCATCGAATATTCCGTTCAAGTTCTCAAGTCCTATTTTCTTTGACATGACGACCTCTGACAATGCTTTCTTGAAAATGTCTTTGGCCATCAATAACAGCAATATGTCCTGAACCTGGTACATTCGGATGGCCGACTCGTTATTGCAAACGGCATGGTATCTCTTCCGCATCAAGTGTTCTTCCTTACTCATCGGCATGTTTGCTTCAGAGACATCTATTTTCGCAGGCTTTATGCTGGCTAAGGCTTTTTTTCTTTCATCCAAGTCAAGAGGTTTGCCCTCTTCCAAGATGTCGTATCGGCGTTTTTCGCCATAAAAGCCTTGAAATTCGCCTTTTTCTATTTCCTTATAATACATAAATATAAGATAGGCGGCATTTATCGCAGGTTTGACATCATTACGGGCATTCCTGATATTGATGTTCAACGCGCTTTTTTCCAGACAGCTTTTTATCGAACCCGTGAAAATGCCACGAGGCAGGAACTTCGGCTTTACGTCTTTTCCTGCTTCTTCACCGCTTCCTTCCCTTTGCAGGCGGCGGAGAATGTGGCATGGGGTGTTCAGCTTGTTCTTGGTTATCTTTTTAGCTACGTCCTCAAAGTATTTTCTACGTTCACCGAGATAAGCTACATAAAAATCGCGCAACGAGCTACAATGGCTCACATCTATTCTGTACAAGAACGGGTGACGGTGATTGCCCGTCGTCAACATAGCCCGGCTAAACACGTCGGCAAGAATATCACGTTTGAAGTAAGCCAACGACACTTGCAAAGCCTGGAAGTTGGCCCCGGTTATTTTGTCACTGCCCTTCGTGGCCGGTTGCAAGCGAACCATGTCGTGTGCAAGCAAGTCGGCCATTCTGCCTGACTTCAACACAACACGTCCTTTCTTACCGTATGCCGCAACCTTTTTCTCTTCAAGCCGCTTTACCTCGTCAAGTTTTGTCTGCGTCCATATTATTTCCTTGTCGATATGCCGTGCCATCAATGCACCTTTGTCCCTATCATTCTTTTCATCGGCCTTTTTCTCGACATCTTCTATCAGCTCCCTGATGCTCTTATAGTCTTTCAAAAGCTTTCCGTTTTTTTCACGGAGATAAGCGTAAAACAGCATTGCAGGCAGTTCATATATGCTAAGCCAGTAATCAGGCTCCGGGCTTTCTACGCCTTTCCCGTTGACAACAGGAAGACAGTCATTGCCGCATATTTTTATGCCGATGTTATTATTGTTTATGACAAAATGCGGCGTTGCCCTCAACACATGCGGTCGGAAAGAGTCCGGCAGCATGTAGTCAGGCTCATTGGAGTCTTTTATCTCCACACCATACTTTTGTGCAATGGCATCAGAAGAAGCGTCATTTACTGACTTGTAAAATCCGCAAAGCCTGTCAGACAGGTATCTTTCCTTGTCAGTTCCGTCAATTAGCCTCTTAATGTAACCTTTGTACACATAATTGCCAACGTAAGTGTAAAACCTGAAATCCTTGAACTCGTCGCTTTGTGATATGAACTCCAATGCCAAGGGGACAAATCTGTCCTGATAACGTATGCGCGACCGCAAGTCGTCCTCGCCATCGGATGCAAGGTATTTGTACAAACAGTCTACAGACAGTGTCTCGCTAAGCTCTTTCGGAATTTTCGTCAGTTCGTTTAACATATCAAGTCCCAAAGAGGCTCTGTCGAGTTTGTCACTCTTCAACCTGTCAACCGGTTTGATGTTTGAAAAAGCCAGGAATGCTTCCAATGTCAGCCTATAACGTTTTTCATCACTACGCTTGAAACCTTCTAACTGCTTCAAGAAAAGAAAGCCGTATTTGCGATTGAGAAACATGGACGCTATGAAAATCACACCCTTCTCCGTGACCTCGCCATTGTCTGACAGTCTGTAATAAAAGCCGTCCTTCTCTGTCCTTACCACGACCTTTTTATTTACAGCCTTGCACCGGCGTAAGTGTGCCACTTCATCTTCGTCCGCCATAAACCGCAGCTTCAAAAGGTTTACCGCGCTGTCGTATATGCAGTCAAGGGCATTTAGTAGTCCGATACAGTAATCTTTTCCACCAAGTGTACATTCAATTTTTATTTCCCTTATATTCAAATCTTTGTGACTGTAATGCGTATATTTGTTCCGCAGGCTGTCAACGGCAGTGAAAAATGCAGTCAAGACTGACTTATAAAACATTTTCATGTCATTCAGGTTTCTGTCGCCTTTATCCAGGCTGAAACGGCCTTCCAACGCTTTAATCCAAGGAAAATAAAACTCTACAACATTCTCAATGTTGGCATAGGTATTTTTATCGCCAAACAATTCGTTTATGTCATTAACTTCATTGCCGTCTTTGCCAAAGCCGGAGGTTGCCCCCAGCTTCATTTTATCGGCCAACAGTTTTATGGTATTAAGAAAATTATCCCTGGCCATATTAAAGTAGGCACCGTATATATATCTATTTGCTTCTTCCATAGTTCGGATTTATCATATTTCACATCTACAACTTCTGCATTTTTGGAATATAAGCAGAGCAACATATCTTTGCAACCACCGTCATAACAACGCTACAACATTTGGCTGCAGCCTGTAATATTTCAAACTTACTTCCACTTCGTTTGCCTCATAAGAAATTCCGTTCATGTAATCGAATTACAATCCTTTTGAGATTTAATCATCCTTCATCAATAGCACTGCATACTTCAGAACAACTCATAGCATCAGCCTTCAGGCATGTGAATTTCAACAAAAGAAAAAACGCCAACCACTTGACATACAAGTAATTAGCGTTTATTTTCCTTGGGTGGAGGGTGGGGCTCGAACCCACGACATTCAGAACCACAATCTGACGCTCTAACCAACTGAACTACATCCACCGTGTTAGAAATACTGCTTCGTATTTCAAAGCGAGTGCAAAGGTACGGGATTTATTTGAAACTACCAAACAAATCCCGTATTTTTTATCGCTTATCTTTATTTTGCAGGCGTTTTCGGTGCCTGTGGAGCCGACTTTTGCGCTGCATCGCCAGCCTGTGCCGGAGCATCCTGCTTCGTTTGGCTTGCACCAAATCCTGGCAGGTTGTTCGGGTTGGTCTGCTGCTGCTCGGTGGCCGCCTTTTCAATAACGCTGCCTTCTCCGACTGCCGTCGGAGCCACGTATGCGCAAATTACGCTGAGGACAACCATCGCCACTGCAAGCCCCCACGTTGTCTTCTCGATTACGTCGGTAGTCTTGCGAACCCCCATTATCTGGTTTGAAGATGAGAAATTGGAGGCAAGTCCTCCGCCCTTAGATTCCTGTATCAGCACGATGCCTATCATAAGCAGTGCCGCCAGCACAATTAAGATTACGAATAATGTGTACATTTCTATTATTTACATTTATTATTTATTATCAATTTTTCCAGGAAACGGATTTGGTCTGCAAAGTAAGCATTTTTTTTTGGATAATTCAAATTTAATCGCTTAATAATTTCCAACGCCTTTGAATATCGTCCTTGCTTGATATAAATTTGCGCCAGCGTCTCCGTAAAATAATTCTCGTCGCCCTCTTTTTTCTCGTTTCCGTCTATTTCGGGCACATATTCGGGATTGTCTTTCAGCTCTATCTTGCCCTTGTCATTGTTGATGAAATTGTCTATGAGGTCTTGCCCCCTCATGGCCGGGCTTTCCTCGTCAAGTCCGCCTTCGGTCTCGAGCAGGTAAGCAACATAGTCAATCGCGGCGTCGGCCGGTGTCGGCTTGCGCCTTTTCTTCCCGTCTTTAGCAGGAGTATCACCGTCAGTGCCGGCCGGTATGGAGTCAAGGAAGCGGTCGATAAGCGAGATTGTGCGGTTTGCATCGCCGCCTTCCGCCGCATCCGGTTTAACGCCGTCTTTCCGTTTTTCCGACTGGCGCAGCTTATAGTGGGCAGCCTCAACGAGGTTGAACACTACTTCCCTGTCGGCCACATACACCGCCGAGCGCCTGAGTTCCTCGTCAAACGATGGGTCATGCAGCAGGTAGAGGTTTTGCAGCAACAGCAGCCGGGCCGTCTGGAAATAGGGATACAGGGCAAGGAGCGAGCGCAGGTCGTACAGCGTCTCCTTGTCCATCAGTTCCGGATGTTTTATCAGTTGCTCCAAATCCATGTTTGCACGGTTTACCAGTTGGCCACGGTGGCATTGAATATCTGGTCGGTCAGGTCTTCCACCATCTGCGTCACAAGTTCCTCCTGGACAGATGTGAACGACTGTGTGGTTTCAAACGAGGCTGTAGCCGTGAACTGTTGTTCAAAGTCTTCGTTGTGATTGGCGTTGTTGGTGAACCTTACGTTGACCGTCATAGACAGCTCCGCCTGCGCGGAAGTTCCTTCCGACGTCACTGCCTTGTTGCGTTGCGAGTATTGTGTTATCTCGCCTTCTATCTTCATGTCGCCGTTACGCTTCACCTGTATCAGGCGCGTATGGTTGGCGAAGATGTCCTTCAGCTGGTTGTTGAATATGCTTCCCATCGGCGCCCACACGTAGCTTGAACGTATGGGGAAGTCGGCTATCTCGATGGTCTTTGTCTTTGAATAGTCGATGCTCGCGCCGTTGAACTTGTAAGACACCGTACACGATGCCAGCACAAGCGTCATCAAGGCCGCCACAACGGTCTTCACGCGCATCATAATCCTGTCAGTCGAGTCCATATTGCTTTATCCTCCTGTAAAGGGTTCGGTCTGAAATGCCAAGCTCGCGGGCGGCTTTCTTGCGGTTGCCGCCGTTGCGTTCAAGAGCCTTTTCCACCATCTGGCGGCCCACGTCTTCAAGATTCAGGCTTTCCGGCTCTGATATTTCCTCGGCCACGGCATCCTGCACGGCCTGTTCCTGGCGCATGGCCGTGTCAACACCACTGCCCACACCGGGTATCACCGACGGCAGGTTTGACGGCACGCCTGCACTCTGAACGCCCCTCGAAGCGTCAATCTGCTTGCGCAGACTGTTCATCTCGCGGCGCAGGTCGCTCACGTTTCCGCGCAGCTCGTACAGTATTTTGTACAATATCTCGCGCTCGCTCTCAAACGAGTGTGCGCCACCGGCCGCGCCCATAGTGGCCAGCTGGGTGCTCTCGGCGTCCTCAGGAATGAACTTGTGGATGGTTTCGCCGTCAATCACACGGTTCTCGCTCAACACCGACATCTGCTCTGTTATGTTCTTCAGCTGCCGCACATTGCCCGGCCACTTGTATTTCAGCAGCACGGCCTTGGCCTCGTCGGTAAGCGTTATCTTGGGCAGATGGTACTTTTCAGCCATCTGCATGGCGAACAGGCGGAACAGCAACACTATGTCCTCGCCGCGGTCGCGCAGCGGAGGCATCTGTATGGGTATGGTGTTGAGACGGTAATACAAGTCCTCACGGAAGCGCCCCTCGCTTATGGCGCGGCGCATGTTCACGTTGGTTGCGGCCACAATGCGCACGTCGGTCTTCATTATGCGCTGTCCGCCGACGCGGATATACTCGCCCGTCTCAAGCACGCGCAGCAGGCGTGCCTGCGTAGCCAAAGGCAGCTCGCCCACCTCGTCGAGGAAGATGGTACCCTTGTCGGCCACGCCGAAGTAGCCCTCACTCTCCCCTATCGCGCCGGTGAACGACCCCTTCTCGTGACCGAACAGCTCGCTATCTATCGTCCCCTCGGGTATCGAACCGCAGTTGACGGCAAAATACTTCTCGCGACGGCGCGGCGAATTGTCGTGTATTATGCGCGGAACAATCTCCTTGCCCACACCGCTCTCGCCCACGACGAGCACCGACAAGTCTGTCGGCGCAACCTGCATGGCCACGTCGATTGCACGGTTCAGCCCGGGGCAGTTGCCCACTATGCCATACCGTTGCTTTACCTTTTGCAGTTCAGTAGTGTTCATTTAGCTGACAAAATTACGCATTTTATTTTTAAAATTCAGCTTTAATGCGTAAAATTGCACTTTTTCACATATTAAAAGACAAAAGACAAAGCAATATATGACGATTGCTCAATACAGAGATAAGGCAAAGGTCTCAAAATGGATTTGCTATATACAGTTAGCCATACACCAACAGATGGCAACAAACAACCCATTATTCATAGTCATTCTTCAGGTTTTCCAGCTCTTTTATAAAGATGAACACTTGCAGCCCGTCTTCACGAGTGAAGTTTGTAAGCTGTTCCAACTGCTTCACGTAGCCAACTGAATTTTCGCGGATGTTCTCAATGATTTCCGTGTCATTGCTTCCGTCAGCTTTCTCCGAAGTGTGTATTATCAGGTCTTGCGTGATATTAGAGCCGTTGAAATAGCGCGAAGCCTGTGCCATGGCCTTTACCGACGCCACACGGTTGAGTATGGCGTCGGTCTTGTATTTTGCCTTGTCTAAAGCCAACACGGAAACAAGGTAGGCTTGTTCATAATCGTCAACTACGCGCACACCCTCAAACGGAGCGTCGTTGTACATACGTATCAAGAAGTTTGTAAATGCGACCTTGTCACTACTGTAGCTTTGGGCACAAACTCCAAGGGGAATGGTCATAATGATAACAATTGTCAAAAATAATCTTTTCCTCATTTTGTTTCTTGTTTTTTCAGGAAATAATACCCCTCCCACACCAAATAATATATTTTCTTCTGGATGCGGCAAGCTATGTAGATTAACGATGCCGCAAGCAGAAAGAAAAATACAATCACTGTGCAAGGGCAGCAAGCAAGTGATGACGATACAAAGTAAGAAAATGTCTTACAAAAGCATATCATTGCGGCAGATATAAAGAGCAAAGGTATCATATTGCGTAAAAGCACGAACTGGGCTTCAAGTACGGGTATGCTATTAAGGCAATTTTTCCCATCAAAAGGTAATAAGCCTCATAATACTTTACCATAACACCTGTTTTGCCTTCAAAATCAACATCTAATCCATGTCGGCTTAACCACTTATTAAATGTTGTCAACTGCTTTTTGATGCATTCTTCGTTGTTTCTTAATCCAGACTTTCCGTAAATGTATTCTATTAACTTATGGTAGACAATCCCGATAAGGTAACTTAGCGTTACTATTATGGCCAAAGTGTAAATGTCACCACTTATTCCTTGTGCCGAATTGTAATCCCAACAAAAGAAGCAAACCAGCAACAGCAAGATTAAAAAGCTGGGCAGTAGGATTGCAAAAAAGTCGTACATTGATAGTTTTGAAGTCAAGTCCATAATCAATCTTCTATTTTTAATTTAAAGTTTTTTATGTCTTAGGTATATCTTGATTTGAAAAATAAGAATCATTCTCAACGCGAATTCTTGTGCTCAATTCTAAAACTTGAATATTTACTTACTTCATCTATTGGGATATAAATTTGAATACTCATTTTTCCCATACATTCCCCAATCTTAAATTCTTGTCCTATAGCCCTTTTCTTGGTTACAGTACGTAATAAAGAGTATGTTTCTTTTGTCAATGAAAAGAATGGTTCATTATACTTAAGTAATTTACATTCATATCTCAAGTTTGACGGAGACGAAATATTATCTGAGAGCATGAAATCATACAAAGAATGGGAAACCATTTGCGCTATTTTTTGCTCATTATAAGGATTCCTTAACTCGAATTCAAAATCAGATGTCTTCCACGAATGGCTATAATATTTTCCGGGTTTATGAGCATTTAATGTTCCCTTTATTGTCAATGTATACCTTTTCGTGTTTGTTCTAGCATACTCGTCTAATTCACTATCAGACAAAGATATTGAAGAAAGTGTGTTTAAAAGGATGTTATAAAACAGCTGGGTATTACTGTTGAATATCAGTGAGATTTCTCCAGAAACAATACATATTGATTGGTTTTCTGACATTGTCGGCTCACGTAATTTAAGCTCATAGTCAAAAAGATTATTTATTGATTTTAATTGTGTAAACAAATTTTCCATGACTTTTCGCTCATTTTGCTTATTTAGCTCTTTTAGCTTTAAGTTCATGCCAAAAGTATTTCCTGCAAATTCTGTTTCAGCACCCTTGTTTTGTGCATATTTTACAAGTTTTGAAATACTAACTGTAGCGTCAAGCGTCACGAATGTTCTGCCGTTAGGCATGACATTACTTGATATTTCCGAATAGCTTTTGATATTTCCACTTGCAACTGTTACAATCTCATCTTTCACTAATTCATCGTTAAGTATTGATGTATTTGCAGAGACAAATGCTCCATAGGCCTGTTCTATTGCACTGCGTAGGGCTGTCTTTACGGCTTCGTCTTTAGTCGCTCCATCAGCAGATACCGTTAATGTTACATCATCCGTAGAATTGCTTTTTAACACAGCCGTAACGTCAGGGCCTTTTCCTATTAGTGGTATGGCTTCGGAATATTGGGTAACAACCATCAGGCAACAGCACAAAAATAAGATTTTAAAAGTTTTCATAATGAGTATTTTTATTGATTATTTTATAAAAGTCAAACATAATTACCACCAGCCACGGACTATATTGCGCACGATGGTGCGAGGCTGGCCTTTGCCGAAAGCAACGCCGATGTCACGGCAGGCTGAAACAATGCTGCGTTTGAAGGCTTGGTTGTCCTCGTATTGTTTCATTTGAAAAGCCCACTCTCGCTTGGCATCGGCTTGCAACTTACTCTCCACTTGCTTGCGAAAGACCTCGACAGAGGCATAGTTACCTGCTTTCGGATTGATATTGCCTATAATGGCTGACACTTGTTGCGCCCCGGAAGCGTCTGGACTATTAAGCCAGACGTTTTTGGCCTTGGCAAGAAGTGTGGCAGCCTCGTTGTCTATCTTTTGCTGATATATAGCTACGGCTGCATCTTGGCACTTCTTGTATCCATCTGCGTAAACATCAGGCACTGACATTAGACGAAAGATTGCCTCGTCGTACTTCTGCATCGATGCCAACGTTTGTGCGTTACGTACAATTTCATCGCTGTTGTTTTTGTAAAACTCTACAATCTTAGCCTTTGCCTCGGTCAACATATATTGCAAGTCGCGCTGTTGTGGATTGACTTTCGAAAATGCTGCGATTAAGGCTTTTGTCTCGTTTGTCCCTATACCTGCAAGCGATACGGTGCAAGAGGAGTAGATTTTGTTTTCAATAACGTCACCCACCATGAATGTAACGTCCATCTTTTGAGACACACGGGCTGGTATGGTAGGAACTATGTCTTTTGACGTTATGTCAACCTTTGCCGTTAGCACAAAACGTTCTGCATAGCCATTGTCTGCGTAACCGTTAGCTACAAGCGCCCTCGTGAGTTTGTTCTCCAAGTTGCGGCACGCCTCTGTGGGTATACCTTCGTCTGGAACTACGGCATTGATGGATATTCGCCCTTCTTCGGTGACGGCATGGCTCACACACGGCATTGCAAGCAACATATAGGCAAAAAACAATAATCTGTACATAATCATAAAAGGTTTATTTCTCACCTAAAACAATTATTGCCTCACCAAGGCCACGCACCATGACCTTGGACGTTATGTTGAATGGTGATTTTTCCAAGTATTTCCTTAACTCTGTGGCAAACGCACGGGCATCCATTGCCCTACCGTTTTTACCGAATAAAGGTATGCGCACTTGCTCAAACTGTGCAAACGTCTCTGAACCATCACTTAAGTTAAAGGCTCCATTCACTGTGTTCTTCTGCAACCAGTCTTGAATGCAATCTGTTAGTTCACTTCCCTTGTATTCAGTCTCCAAGTCGTTTTCCCAGTTGTCCCAACATCTTACAGTCAAGACTATCTCACGTCCGTATTTATTCTGGTCGTCGTACCATGCGTCCATCTGTTTGTCAAACGTCTTAACATTATCCTTAACGGCTTCTTCGAGTAATACGGGTATTGGACTGTTTGACGATTTTGTTGTACCAGTAGACGTTGCTATTCGCTTGTTTGTATAAGCGTCAAAAGCCTCAAGGGTGAACGATGCCGAATGTTTGCTGCCGTCACGGTTGAGTTTCCACCATATCTGTATTACAACATCAGCCTTAACCCTACGCTTCAACACGTCAAGAGGCGTCTCTGACAATGAAGCACCAGAGGTCTTGCTTGCAGTAACATTGTCTTCTGCCGTCCTTACGTTTACTCCCTTTATGGCCTGCTCTGCATCTTTAAGGCTATATCCGAGTTCTGTCAGCACGCCTCCGACCTTGCTTATAACTTGCGGAAGTTCCGTGTCTTCCATAAACGCCTTTTGGTAATCAGGTACTTTCACAGTAGTGCCTTGGTTTGAGAATGGTGTCATGAAATAACGTTGGTTACACCAGTTGTCACTCGGAAGAATCATTATTGTTGGTTTCTTCTGTGCAAATGCGACAACACACAATAAAGAAGCAAATAGTAAAACGGCTTTTTTCATATTCAATATATTCTAATATTTAACGATAACAAGTAGGTTGTATTAAGTTTCTTTTTAAATAAGCATAGCGTAAAAAAGATGTTCCCAATATACTTTTTCATATCTTTTTTTGCAAATTTAAGGGGGGGGGGGAGAAAAACAAGTCCATAATAGTTCACTTTGCAATGTTTAACGTTTTGCGCCTTCCCGGCAAGGCAATACCATGTTAAACATTGCCTATTTGCAAGGCCGTGAACCATGTAATAATAAAATCAGCAAACCCACACGGAGGCATAACCGTAAAGCTGTATAAGCTTACGCGAAAATTCCGCATTTCATCCGCCACCTGTCACATTGCGATGTAACGCACTGATATTCAGCATTGTGCTTTGTGACAGATTGCGAAGCCTTATCCATCACACCTGTCATGACTTTCACGGTAACAAGCAGGCGTGACGGATGGCAAATTTCATCTGTCACAGCGCAACATATTGTAAGCCAAAACGTTACAACACGACATGACAGATGACGAATGATTTACAATCTTATTCTTCCACTTTTATATAGAGTCTGCGCCATTTGCCGCATTTCAGGCTATAAAAGACGGTCTTTTACACCGTAAAACATGACCTTTTGCCTTCCAATTTGCCGCCTTTTAGATTGAGAATGGAAAGTTGAAAATTGACAATTATGATTTGCCTTGTTTACAAGCAGATTTTAAGTAATCATAATTCTCAATTAAAAAAATCATTCAAACCAAATAAGATTGACAACAGGAATGGATGAGGCAAAACTCCGAAGGTGTCACACCATGTCAAGCTCTTCCAATAACGCCCTGCGTTTCGAGTATGTTTTCTTGAGCCTGTCAACAAGCGCAGTCGCTTTCGGGCGACAGCCTAACTTAATAATCCTGCGTATGTACCTGCACACATACTGGTAATGGGCACGCCCTACATTGTATTCCAAATAATCAAGTATCAGTTCCTCATACATGGATGCGAGTTCGGCAGCATACTCCTTTGCCAGGTATTTTTCGACACGCTCCACGCGGCTGAAGGATTTGTTTTGGGCAAGCACACCAAGCAGTTCTTCCCACCGTTCATCCATTACGCACAAGAACTCGATGCGTTCATAGGCAGTGGAATTATGATTGTCTTCACTTATGCTTGCCATAAGGCCGTCAACGTATTCACGCCATCGGCTTCCGGGTATTTGCGATTTCAGTAACTTGTAACTGTCTTCCCACCGCCCGTCAATCCTATTGCCGACCAACAAGAAATACCGCGCCAACCTTATCACATCTTCCGTCCTGTTCTCCGCCTTATATATCTTTAACAGGTAACGGCGCCAGTCATCGGCCAACCCAGGAGAACGTACATTGTCTTTCTCCACCCCGTCGTTGGCAAGCCGTTCCGCCTTGCTGTAATCATTCGTGTCCAACGCTTTTTCTATCAGCTGCTTCCTGAAATCCGGATTTTCCAAGTTATTTTCCATATACTCCAAAGCCGCCTTTTCGCCCTTTGTCTTCGTGATTAGGCGCGATGTCGCAGCTGTTACGTGACAGTATTCCATGTCCCAGCCGTCACCTTTCGGTTTCGCCTCTCCTATGGCCGACTTAATCCGTTCCACTTCACTGTCTGTTTCCGCCGCATCGATGGCGGCGTTCACCAACAGCCAATGCCAATCCCAGCCATACATCGTTTTTCGCTCTATATTGTCGAGCAGCCACTCGAACATTTCCGTATGCAAAAAGCCGTCGGCATCTGCACCGGCAAGGGAGGCCACTAAATCCAACGCGCTGTAAATGCAACTGCCTATGCTGCCGGTGCTGTCATCGGCATAATCAATGGCCTGCACCATGCCTTCGGCCACGGCTTCGGCGATGTACAACGCTTTCAGCTTGTCCCCCTTGGCTTTGCAGGCTGTGGCATCCGTCAGCATATCGCTGATGTCACGCCCAAGGCCGGATGCCTCATAATATCCTATGAATCCGGACTTGTCTGAATGTGCATTCAACAACGCCTTGACCTCCATGTCATAGATTTTCTTCGAAGCCGGCTCCAAATATGAAATATACTTGGCTACAAAAGCACTTCTCAACTTCCTATTCACGGAGTAGGCATCGTGTAAAAACTTTTTAAGCTCCTCATGTGGCAACTTATCAAGCAGCAGGTTGGCCTGTTGATACTCCGACATCCGCCTCTCCACTGTAGACGCGCCTTTCCCGGCGGCTGTCATACGGCTGCCGTCAAACAAATCTTTCTGCAAATAAAACAAGGCTGCAACTACATGTTTGCACACCGACCCCATGTCGTATGGGCAGTTGCAGTCATACTCCGTAACTTCTCCGTCCAATACACGCAGCCTTACGTCATATTCATCCGTACCTTCAACGATGAACTCATACTCACCGTTTCCAAGGTCGGCCATGTCCACCACACACCCTTTCTTGAAATAATCAAGTCCGCGCTTTAATATAACCGGGTCTATTTGCTGTTCAAAACTGTCCAACCGCAAATTCATAAGGAAGCAAATTTAGTTTACACTTGCATTATCCGCCACGTTTCTTCTCAAGATTTATCAGCAGCAGTCCTATGGCGGTCCATATCAGTTCGCGTATGCGGACTATCAATGCAACGAAAATTCCTGCGCCAGCCGACAGCGAAAGGCCGGCGGTAGACATGACAAAGCCGCCCTCGCGGCCTCCGAGCTGCAACGGAAGGAAAAACAGGAGGTTGGCAAACAGGCTGGTGAACGCCAATATGAGCACGCTTTGCAGGAACGTGGCATGAACGTCTGGAAGCACGAACAGGATGAACATTATCTCGAATGCCGAACAGAAGCGGCACGCAAGCTCGAGCAAAACGGCGGAAATGAATGTCTTGGGGTTCTGGTTGTGCAGCGCGGCTATCTGGCGGTCGATGGTGTCAAGCTGCTCCTTGTGTTTTTCGATGAACCCCCTCGCCCACTTCTTCAGACCGGGAATGTGGCGCACGATGTTCATCAGCCTAACTGCCATGCCTTTACGATAGCCCTTCAGGAAAAACCACACGCCAAGCGAGCTGAAAACTCCTGCCGCCACAAGCAGCATGCCGACAAAGAAGTTGATGCGCTCGGTAAGCAGGTAAATCAGGATGGAAAGAAGCCATAAAATGAAATGGCTGAAGATATGGGTCATGGCATAAAGGATGACCGACGACGAGGCGCGCTCGGTGCCAATCTTAGGCGACAGCGACATGATGCGGTAAGGCTCGCCGCCCATAAGGCCGCAGGGGGTTGTGTAATTGAGGGCGAAGCCCGACACGGTAATCTTGTAAAGCCAGAGGAAGCTGACACCAGCCTTGCCGCCGTTTCCGCTCCGTATGATAATGTACCACGTGGCCGTGTTGAACAAATACAACAGCCCCCACAGGCCAACAACGGCGAAAAACCAATAGCCGGTGCTCGTAAGCCCGTTCCACACCTCGCGGTAATCAAGCTGGGTGAGCATGACCGCAAGCACGGCTACGCCGAAAACAAAAAACAAGTTCTGGTATTTCTTTTTCATTAAGGTAACTTTTTAATTAAAAGTCAAGAATCAAGAACTAAGAAGACATGCGAATGACGATTTATGAATGACAATTTTCTTAGCCCTTGATTCTTAACCCTTAATTCCTTATTCAGCTGTTTTTCTTGGGGATGTTAAACCTTGTCTTCTCGCTGTCGTCACGCTTCTCATGGTAAAGCTTTCCGAGCGGACGGGCAAGCGGCTCGTCGTATTCGGCTCTGTTGCGGAACACGTCGATGGCGGTATAGACCGCCTGGCGGAACGAACCTTCGTCAGCCATGTTCTTGCCGGCAATGTCATAGGCCGTGCCATGGTCGGGCGACGTGCGCACAAGTGGCAGTCCGGCTGTGAAGTTTACACCGTCGCCGCGGTCGAGAGCCTTGAACGGAGCCAGGCCCTGGTCATGGTACATGGCAAGCACACCGTCAAACGACTCATAAGAGCCGTGTGCAAAGAACCCGTCGGCAGCATACGGGCCAAAGGCACAAACACCGTTGTCAGACAATTCCCTTATCGCAGGCGCTATGATTTCCTGTTCCTCCGTGCCCAACAGGCCGCCGTCGCCGGCATGGGGGTTGAGGGCAAGCACAGCTATGCGCGGATTTGAGATGCGGAAATCACGCTTCAGCGAGTCGCTGAATATCGTTGCCTTCTCTACTATGCGCTCCTTTGTTATGGCAGCAGCAATGTCTTTCACCGGCAGATGGGTGGTTACAAGGGCTATGCGCATCATGTCGTTGAGCAGTATCATCAGCGCTTTCTTTCCTTCGCCGACACGCTGTTCAAGGTATTCCGTATGCCCGCAGAAATTGAAATCATCGCCCTGTATGTTGTTCTTGTTTATAGGAGCTGTCACAAGTACGTCGAAAAGCCCTTTCTGGTAATCTTCCATCGCGCGTTCAAGAGCCTTGAGCGATGCCGCCCCGGCCTCTTTTGACAGGTTTCCAAGCTCAACCTTTACCTCTTCGTCAAACGCTGGCAGAAGGTTCAGTTTGCCGTTATGAGCGTCTTCCGCAGAGTTGATGATTGTGAAGTTTGCCTGTATGCCCAAGGCGTTGCGGTGGTAAGCCGCAATTTTGGGCGAACCGTAGACAATTGGAGTGCACAGCTCGAGCATTGCAGGTTCGGCGAATGCCTTGAATATCACTTCATAACCTATGCCGTTAGTGTCTCCGTGGGTTATAGCAACCCGTATTTTTCCGTTTTCCATATATTTTGTTTTTATATAATTTATGAGAGCTGGATTTTGTCAAGAACATTACCACTCCGGTATCCGACTTTTTCACTCTCCACTCTTCACTTTCAACGTATAAAGTGCCGCTTCCGCTTGCCTTATCAGATTGCGCTTCTTCATTTCCGGGGCATACACGAAAGCCTCCGCCACAACTATCCGCCGCTTGGCCGTGTCTACAACAGAATGGGAAACAAACGGGCCGCCCATGGCGTCGCCGTACATCTCCCACAGTCCGCGGCTGGTCATCAGCGTGCGCCCCTTCTCCGTGGACAACGCATATCTTACGCTGCCATGCACGGTCTGCATATACATTCCTTGCCTCTCGCCGGGGATGGCGCGCCTCATCACACTGTCTCTCGCGGCCAAAGCTTTCACAGGGTCGAGGCTGTCGCCGGGATATGCGTAGACACAGATATTCTGCATCCCACGTGCCGAATTGTCCGAAAACCACAAGAAACCGTCGCCTTTCTTGCTATATTTCATGTCCGCCGGAATTTTGATGCCGCATCCGAGAACTGAGTCAACCGCCGCAGCGGCCTTTGCATTATGGCTTTCGACCAACCGGGAGATTTCGACATTCATCTCTGCACGTGTGAACAAACCGGCCAAATGGCGGCCTATCTGCGGTGCAGACTTCATCATCGCTGCGGCAGAAGGCGCGTTGACATAAGCCACCATCTGCGGCTTCGCCCATACGTTCTTCTCGTATCTGATTTTCACCGACGTGAAAACAGCCGGATTTACGGTCAATATAACTATATTGCGCGCCAGCTTTGCCGCCTGATTGAAATGCAGGCTGTCCGCTTCCGACACGTCAAACATCGGTTCTGACTGCGGAAGTCCCGCCGCGTCTTGCGACAGCACACTATCAAGCAGATGCGACACCGCCTTGTCAGAAGACACCACAAGAACTTCGTAAGGCCGTCCGCCGCTCTTGGGAAGCATGGATGCCGGCCCGTCACAGGCGCACAGCAACGTGGCCGACACAGCCAGAAGGAACATGGCAAAGGCTCTCGTCATTGGCCGCGAGCCTCCTTCTCCGCCGTACTCAACAGGCCGCAGGCGGCGTATATGTCCTGTCCACGGCTCGCCCTGATTGTTGTAAACAGGCCGTGTCCGGTAAGATAATCACGAAAAGCCGTCATCCGTTCCTCGTCTGCACCATGCAAACCGACATCTGGTATTTGGTGGAAACGTATCAGGTTGATACGGCAGTCAAGCCCTTTCAGCAGCCTTACAATCTCACGTGCATGGGCTTTCGAGTCGTTAAGGCCGCCAAACACGATATACTCGAACGACAGACGGCGCTGATGACTGAAGTCGTAACCGCGCAGCATCTCCACGATTTCGCTTATCGGCATGGCTTTCTCGGCCGGCATCAGCATCGCGCGCTGCTCGTGAAGCGGCGAATGCAGACTGATGGCCAAATGGCACTCGCTCTCCTCTATGAAACGTCTCAGCTTGCTTTTAATTCCAACGCTGCTCACCGTGATGCGCTTCGGACTCCAGGCATATCCCCATGCTGCGGTCAGAACCTCTGTGGCCCGCAGCACGTTGTCAAGATTGTCCATCGGCTCGCCCTGTCCCATGAACACAATGTTGGTAAGCTTGTCGCGTTCGGGCAGGGAATATATTTGGTTCAGTATGTCACTTGCCGTAAGGTTGCCTTCAAACCCCTGCTTGCCCGTCTGGCAAAACAGGCAATTCATCTTGCACCCCACCTGCGACGAGACGCACAGTGTGGCGCGGTCGTCGTCGGGTATATACACCGTCTCGACAAACTTGCCGCCGGCCGTAGGGAAAAGATATTTCACCGTTCCGTCCTTCGACCTTTGGCAGCCTGCAGGCGGCATACATCCTATAGTGTATTGCTCTTTCAGCTTCTCCCGGTTCTGTTTTGAAATGTCGGTCATGTCGTCAATAGAGCCGACGCGCTTGGTGTACAGCCATTTGGCCATCTGTCCGCCAGTAAAAGCCGGCATACCCAGCGCTTTTGCGACATCTTTCAACTCTGAAAGCGACATTCCCAACAAGGGACTGATATTACCTTCCATCCTTGAACGTAAATGTATTTAATTTGCAAACTTACACAAAAAAATCCATTTACAGCCCCTTATTACAAGAAAAACACCTTTCTTGACACAAAACGCCATGCCCAAACTCGGTATAATCAAAAACGACCGTGGCGCAAACTTTTATTGAAGTCTGCGCCACGGATATTTTTCAATAGGATGATTTTTATTCAGTGAATGAAACTGTAGTGAAAGCGCGAAGGATGTCACCTTGCCTTGGAGAGTTCTCATAAAGCGAAGAGTTTGTCAAAAGGCATGATTTTATGTCTCCGTCTGTATTTCGGAATAAATAGAGAACCCTATCTACCATAAATTCATCAACGTCTTCACCCTCTTCTTTCAGGCTTGTAAAATCCTCGGCAATAGCCGAATAGTTCTCCCCCATATAGCCAAGTTCTTCTCTGTTTGCCAATCGCCATCCAGTCACACCACTGACAGCAAGTTTATTTATGTCTTCAGCTATCACGGTTTCAAGATTCTCTACACTTTCTAACGTCAAGCATTTCGGCGACATCAACGTAGCAGTCTTTTCCACCTCGTCCGTCATCAACACATAACAGCCCTTATACAAACTACCGACTTCAGGAACTGTTCCCGTAACGACATCGCCACCCGAAGGCTCGTCGTCGCCATCACCGCCCGGTACAACCGTCTCGCTTTCACCAGTCTCGTCAAACTCAAACGTAACGTTGGTCGTTCCGGCCCATTCAACACCTGTAATTGAGCCGTTCAGCTCGACACCGTCACCACGGTATGTTCCGCTTATGTTCACCTTGTAATTGGCCTTCAGTTCTTGTGGACACAGGTAAGAATAACTATGTATCTTATCATTTGCCGTAAACGAAACCTTCACCGTAGCCGCACCTGCCGCCTCCAGCAGATAAACCGCCCCCGTACTTTTCCACACATTGCTCTCGCCCTCACGCACCAAGTCGGCTATATATTCACCCTTCTCACCGGAATAACTGCCGTCGAGCTTTATGTTTTCATACAACGGACTTACCGACACCGCAACCGCCGTAACGCTTGAAGGCACATTGTTGATTGTAACAGACTCAAGCATCATCACCTTGCGCTCAAGCGACAGCGTCAGCGTGTTCTCCTCGCCATAAGCCAACGTCACCGAGTTATGCGCGGTCATAACATCGCCGTGTCCATGCCCGTCTTTCAAGGCCACCACGGCATCCTTCACCGCATTCTCCTTCGTCGGCAGCTCATACGCCTCCGCGTCGGTACCAGCCAACGCATAAACATCATAACTTCCCTCCGGCAAGTTCAACGACAAGTTCTCTTCTTCAGAAACTATCTGCTCCAAATATACACACCTGTCAGATTCGTCGAAGATGTAAACATTCACAGGATAGCTAATCTTCGCCGTCCCCTCTGCGCCCTCAACCTGCGCAACACGGGTACGTATCACCAACATACTGTTAGCGTCCTTGTCGTTAAACACTTCGTCATCACTGAACTTCTCGCAAGAGAAAAAAGATACCGCCATAAAAAGCAGTAGAAAAGTAATTAGTTTATTTTTCATAGTGATTTTTTTATAAAAATTGCACAAATATACGCCAAAATCGTTAACATTGTCAAATCCGCCCGTTGGAAATTACCCATGTTTGCATTTTTTAACACAGACATACGAGCGACACCATAAAAACTTACATTATGTTGGCAGTCAAAGCATTACTCTGCCTAAAAACATTTTATAATCTCTTACTTTGCAAAAGACCACCTTTTAGCCTGCAATTAATGGCCTTTTGGAAGCTAAAAGGCCATTAACCGCAAGACAATTGACCGTCTTTCATATCATAAGAACATTTAAGACTTCAATAGCCATTCAACTTTTCATTCCAGGAATAATGTTCCTGCACCATATCAAAACCATTTTTCCTTATTTTATTACGCAACTTCACATCTTTCATTATTTCAATATAAACTTTAGCAAAAGAATTTTCATCATCACAAATAAAACAATTCTCATTATTCCTTAGCTCTGGCACTGCCTTTGAAATCAAGGATGTCATAATAACTGGTATTCCACAACCCATTGCTACAAGAACCTTATTTTGTATCCCTGCAGCAATTCGTATAGGTGCAACTGCGACACATGAATCAGATATTACGCCTGCCAAATCATCGACAAAACCCGTTACAATAATATTTTTATTATTCTCAAGTGCTAATATTTCACGAGATGGTTCGGCTCCCACAATATAGAAAACAGCATTAGGATTATATTTCAATATTACTGGAAATATGTCTTTAACAAACCAAAGAACAGCATCTTGATTCTGCAACGTCCTCATATTACCAATGAAGCATATTTTATTAGGATTAATTTTTTCAGGTAAAACATCTGAACAACTTACTCCATTCGTATGTAGCACGAGCGACAATGCCTGTCCACGCTTATTAAGATAATCAATGTCTGTTTGAGATACCAGAACAACCTTCGGAAAAACTTTCACAACATGATTTTCATAAGCCCGAATTAAACTGCGCTCAAAAAAATAAACTATCTTTTTCAACAAACTCCCCTTGGCTTTTGATGTCATTGTATAAGTTCTCGACAAAGCATCTGTCATTTCCACTGTGGACTCAGCATACAAGCCCTCTTTCTCCAAATATGGAACCGTACGCAATAAATGCGCAATAAACCTGTCCGGCCGTTCTTGCTTTATAACATTTCGGAACTTTCTTTGAAAAGATTTAGAATAATAATAACCACACTGCATTGGCTTTCCTGCAAAAAAGAACATCAAAGCATAAATATATGACGCAATCTTTTTATGCTTCACAAGAAAAATCTCATCGTACAACTTGCGAGCCTCTTCAATATCTACTTTATTTTCATAAAATGAAACAAGTAGCAATTCATGACCTTGCGATTTGAGATAGCGTGCAATGTGATTTATCCTCAATACATCACCACCATTCTCAGGGACAGGGAAACGTGGGGTCAATATACAAATCTTCATTACAATAAAATTTAACCGTTAATCATCAAACTCTAATGCTGACTTGAATTCATTTGAAACAACCTCTTCCGAATGATGTTCAAGAAAGACATTCCGTGAATACTTATTAAATCTTGGTACAGGATTTTCAATGTATCTTTTGATACATTCTATATATTCTGAAGCAGTATTACACTTACCACCAATTTTCTCATAATCAACATCATATCCTTCAAAAGTTTCATCAGTTCCTATAATATTCTTTCCATACATCATCGCTTCACATGTCTTTATCTTCATTCCACTACCAGAAAAAATAGGCAAAACCATAAAATCTGCTTCATAAAAATAACATCCCAAATCAGGAACATCGCTTTTCACTTCGATATCCTTCATACATTTGTATTCTGACTTAAGCTTAGCCATCCCTTTGCCGACAACCATGAAATCAATGTCAACAAACGGCAATACATTTTTCACAAACCATAACACTCCTTCACTGTTTGCAGGAAAGCAACTACCAATAAACATACAAAGCGGACGTTTCCTTGTTAAAGCTGTATCACATGAAACATTAAGACGGTCCTTCATCACGACTGGCATTATCACATCCGGCTTTCTACCATGCAAATTATGTATCAAACCTGCGTCACGATTATTTAACACAATTATTCTGTCAGAATATTTACAAGAATAACCGTCATTACGTTTTGCACAATTAATCACCACACTGCGAAACGGAATGTGTTTAGGGATAACCGCATCATAATAAATACTTTCCACATTGTGAAAATAAGATATAATTTTGCCCTTATAACCAGCCTTGCGGAGTTTTTTTGCAATTATGCCCAATAAGCTCGTACCCAAAAAAACAAAATCGTATTCCCCTGCTTCAGCCACAATATTCCTTATGAAGAAAGGCGTTACACCGTTATGATATCCGAAAGGGAACAATAAAATTGCCAATGCATAACTCCATAACGACCTTCTCCTATATTCATCATGTACATATACAACTTTGACATTATCTTCACCAAACAAATCCCTTGCCATCTTCAGGTTCTGCTGATTTACAACACCGCCGCCCTCAAGAATTCCACGATAACGCTTGAACAGTAAAAACAATACTTTCTTTTGCATTTAGAAAAGAATTATTAATTAACAACTAAAAATACATGTATCATCTGGCAACAAGCTCTCTACAAAGCCTGATATGTCTTCCATTATACTTACTTATCCAAAGCCTTTCTAATAGCGTTAAGCCAACCATGGCCAAACCTTAAGTCTGGCTCAACATAATTGCCTTCACCCCATTCATTCCAAGCTCTTAGCATCAATATCCTATGCTGCGCTTCTTTACCGCTTATCAATTGTAACGCGTCTTCCACATGTTGTTGAAAATACTCGGGTTTGGCATTGACATATACTCCGTCATAAGAACCTACGCGAGGCGTACGATCCCACTGAGGAACTATAGTAGGAATAACCTGCTCCCATTTGTCTTCAGGAGCAAAATAATACTTTGTGACTTTTGCATAATCAAACTTATTGATTTTCATTCCGCTGAAAAACGTCCGCAACAACAATTGCAAAAGACGTATATATTTGCCTTTATATATCATCTCTGCACGAAACTTTCCAAACGAGTTGACGCCATCAAATCCCAAATTCAATATGTCTTCATAAACGACCTTACTACTTTTTAAATTTGGCAACACCCGGTGTATATCACCATTTTCATCGCGCTTAATCGTAGACGTAGAATTTGTCACTCCCACGAAATAAAAATCGCCAAGCCCATTTTCTTTTGCAAGCCGCCGCCAAACAAAAATGAAGTTGGAAACATCCTTGAAATTATATGGATCATAAATAAGGAATAGCGGTTTCCCGTCAACAGTTATATATCTATGATCTTTAAATGCAGACAATAGATAATTGAAATGAGCAACATAGTCTTCTTCACCTGGATACAACTGCTCGGCAATCATTTTTTTAGAATTGAATCCACCGCTTCCACGCTTCCAAGTTTTCGTCGTCCAATCATGGTTAGCCCAACATAAACAAAATGGGAAATCTGGCTTACCCGACGCAACAACCTCCTCGAAAGGACGTTCAAGCAATCTTTTTCCATTACCAAGCCAATAATGGTAATAACAAAAGCCCTCAATGCCTGCTTCACGAGCCAATCCAGCCTGTTTTTCCCTAACTTCTGGTAGTCGTAAATCATAAAAGCCCAAATCAGCAGGAATGTGTGGCTGATAATGTCCCTTGAACATTGGTCTTGCTTGAGCAACACTTGTCCATTCTGTGTATCCTGGCCCCCAATACTTATCATTTTCAGGTATTGGATGAAATTGTGGTAAATAGTATGCTATTATTCTGGCTTCCATATCTTTATTATTTTCTTATTTGTTTAACAACTCTTGCAGGAGCACCTGCTGCCACGGAATACGACGGTATATCTTTTGTAACCACGCTGTTCGCACCGACAATCACACCATCGCCAATTGTAACATTAGGCATTATGCACACATTATTTCCAAGCCAAACATTATCTCCAATTATCACTTTTCCTTTTGAAACAAGACTCCTTTTCTCCGGATGAATGTTCAGCTCACTCACGTCGGACCTGCCATGTGCATTGTCTGTGATGATAACATTTGTCCCTGTTAGAAGATTCTTTCCTATAACAATACCATTACAAGCCGTTATGTGCGACATCGCCCCAATATGACAATTCTCTCCTATTATTATCTCCGGTGTCCTTTTCTCTCCTTGATAATTATCCCAGGCTGTCAACCTTATTCCCCTATCCAATTCTACATTATTACCAATATGAATATAACGGAGACCTTCCAATGCCGATGCCTTATATCCCATGATTGACTTTTCGCCCCAACAAGCAAACTTGTTAGACCAATAACCTGTATACATGTGTGAAACAAATGCCCGTACAGATTTTGAAATTATCGGACTGTATATCAAAGAGAAAACATGACCTATAAATTCAGCCAAACACTTCATTAATTGTCGCATAATATTTTTTTGTAAAAACTAAATACATTTTCTATATTCTGCTTAACAGAATATAAATTCACAACAGTCTCAAAAGCCGCTTGTTTCATTTCTTCATACGCGTTAGCTGATGCAGAAGAGACCTCAACAAGTCGTGCCATTAAATCTTCAACAGTATCATATCTTAGACCAATCTCATGCCCTGTCAAACTTAGACCATTATCAAACTGCTCCTTTGTACCTCCTGTATTCTTTCCTATTACCAAACAACGGTTTCCCATTGCCTCTGGCATACAGCGGCCGAAAGCCTCAAAACGTGAACAAACAACAACAGCAGAAACTTCTTGCATTATATTTTTTATATCCTTGCGCCCACCCAAGAAAATAATATAATCATCCAAACCGTAATCTTTTATGCATTTAAGAACAGACTTATAATATTTCCTATCACAAACATCCCCAGCAACAAGCAAAGTATACGGTTTCTTAACTTTATTTTTATAAAGATTATAAGCATTGATTAGTTGCATCAGTCCTTTTGCTGGTTCTATGCGTCCTGCATACAAAAACTTGCACTTATCTCGATTATCATGTGGGCTGTTTTCATTAACTTCAATTCCATTATAAATAACTTCAGAACGAGGCCCTTGCAACCCGTGATATTCCTGCAATGTCTTTGTAATGCAAATAGAGTAACTATTAAACTCTTTCAAAGACTTGTAAAAATTAGATTTTGAAGGATAATAATGTTCGTCAAAATCAATGTCACAGAATTCCCTAAAATGATAAATGTGTGGTATATGCAACTTTACAGACGCTCTAAAACCAACATCAATTACACTCACATTGGTATGTATAATCTGCACATTCTCTTTCTTACACAATTTTACAACCTTATTTACAGCTAAATTGGACAGTATGCGCCTCATTAAAAGCCGAGGTACAAACATCAATAAATCGCGAAAAGAATTCAAAAAAGGATATGTATTCGGCCTATACATCAAGGCGTAAACCTGTATACCACGACTTTTCAACACATTATATATACCTTTTTCATCAGGAGTGACAACAATCGGACATACGTCCTTTTGCACCAAACCATTTAATAAAACCAATAACGATTTGGAGGCACCACCTAAAAGGCTTGTTGAATTAACGACATACAACACTTTCATTACACTTGTCATCACATGATTTTAATTCTAAAAATTCAAAATTGCCATGCAAAACACTGATATTAGATAATTGAGCCATAGTATCCTCTTACAATAACACAAAATATAAATAATTATTGCAATAAATAACATCCTTTTGCCTTTAAGCAAAATGTAGCCCAATAAAATTTAATTCCAACAAGTCCATTTCCATATACACCCCAAATAGAATTTCAAAAAGCGAAATTATCCACGGCACGGTCATGTAAGATATTTATCAAATAAACAGATGCGTATTGAACCTTAATGGAAGGAACATGTATGAGTACCTTTATTTAAAAGAATTATATACTTTACATCTTTCATTCTCACCGACCACAGCAGATACAACAAAACCTCACTCTTGCAGACCGCTGATTAAAGTCAACAAAGCTTCTAAAGCCATCACGTGAATTACTTGCGCTGAATATATATAAGACTTTCATTCTCTACTATTTTTTGCACCACTAAATGTATCCAAACTTGCTGTACATAATAATGGTATAAAATAATTATACCATAAAGGATAACCTCGAACAATAAAGCAAAGCGTTGCGATGGTCATTGCTGCAATCCACACACGCTTGTCTTTGGCATGTGAATATGCAAAAATATAAAGCAGTATAACAAGTAAAAGTCCTATCAGGCCGTTTTCGTATATATAAACCCTAAATCCAGAATTGCCAAAAGTAGTCCAATCCATCTCCCTCCCAAGAAAGATATCTGACGATTGTAAAAAATCATCGAATTCCATCTGAAAATCATCCGTAACACGATTATCGCCAACCATTTCCCCGTCTTCTATTTCCAATCTCATAAGAATCAAATCATGAATAAGATTGTCACCGCCATTATAATAAAATGCCACAATACATATTACTGCTAAAAAAAGCACAGATGCTATCATCTTTTTGGCAATGTCTTTTCTTTGACACCACATATTAAAAAATATTATAACAACAAAAAGCACATACGCCGCAAGTGAAAAAGTCATCAAAGTTGCTATAATTAAAACAATATTATACCATTTTTTCCACTTTCCCATTTGCGCCAAAAGCAGTAGCACTGTAGCAGTTCCAAGATGCCCAGGCTCCAAAAAAACAGAATTGAAACGCGGGATTATCAAAGAAAACAGAGTGCTGTCCTCTATCATGAAAAAATAATAATTTGTAAACGAGTACAGCGCGTTTTCTCCAAAAACCGCACTTTGTGAAGGGAATTGTAAACCAAACAAATAATATAAAATGAAACAAGGTATTGAAATAGACAACAATACAGCCATTACCTTAGCTAAAAAGGTAACTAATCTCAACAACTCGTCAGCATCCGTTCTAAATAAAGACAAAAATATGAATATATTAAAAACCTGTACAACAAATCCAGCAAAACTCGCATCATTCACAAACAATTGATAACATAACAAAATTACATACGCCGAGATTGTAAACAAGAAGTCACGCCTATTAAAATAAGGCTTTTCCATAGAATTGGAAACAAGCATTGCTACAACAATCAAACAGCACGCTGGTACTATATAAAACGGTCCTAAAGGCCACAAAAACCAAGGATTCAGTGAACCGAAATAAGCAAGCAACATCCCACTATAAAGAAAAATCTTAACGATTGTCCTTTTTTCAAAAAGATACAGGCGACTTATGTCAAACGTTCCTATTTTCATCAACTACAAACCAATCAATGTTTCTTTACAAAAAATTCCTTTGCAAACAAGCGCTCACCATTACTCATCGTAAAGTGCCAAAAGACAATGGCACCCAACAATACCGACACCACCAACGTAAAGATAAACCTATGCGGAAACTCAACAAACTTCACGCACAAATATCCAACTACAAAAAGTACAAGGCAAAGTGGCAACAACGGGCAGATGGCGCTCGTCACAAACTCTGACACATTGAGTCCCATTGTACGCCTCATATAAAAAAGCCTTGATACAGAAACTATAAGTTCAATAATAAGATAAACACACATTACATAAACGGCCTCATGCCACATGAAAAGCACGAACAACGCCAACGGTAAAATTGCAAGCTTAGGTGTGTACATCAACAAAGAATATTTACGCACCTGACCAGAAGCCTGATTGGCCGTGTTAAGTCCATAAGTCAATTGGTCTGCTATGAAAGAAAGCAATATAAAGGTACAAAACATTTCCGCTCCAGGTGGAACTTCCTTTAACCAGAATGACAATATCGAATGAATTTCCCAAATGGCCGGTATGGCTATAATAATCATCAACGCCGACGAATACTTGCTTTCCTGCATGGCCAACTTCAGCATGCCATCCCTATCTCCCGCACCCTCGGCTTTCATTATTTGCGGATTCATAGCATTTAAAACAGAAGTTGAAACAAACGCCATAGCTCCCTGTACCTGAAAGGCTATGCCATAAGCTGCGTTTATCACAGTTCCAAAAAAATTATTCAGTATTATTGCAATACCCTGATTTCTAAAAACAACCACTCCCGCACCGTATGTTGTCCAACCAGCAAAACCCAGCAGGTTCAAGATACAAGAACTACTTATATCTTTCCTTCTGCCCCCCAAAGAGCATTCGCCGAATTTTTTTATCGCATATAACGAGAATGCCAATAAATTGCACAATTGGATGAAAACCATCATAGCCGCATAAAGCACCAACTTGTCAAACGTCGAATAAGTGATGTAAACAGCTAAAAACAGCTTCAAGAAACCGTCCAACACTTCCACTATAGAAATGTAGACTATGTTTTCACGGGCGATAAAAACTGCCTTATATGGAGCTATGAGTATTGTTATAGCCAGAATGGCAATAGTAAACAAATAAACATTTTCCGCAGCGGCAATTCTGTCCAAAGGGATTTTTATCCAATGATATATTACAACATCCTTCAACAAGAATAAAATCAAAGACAGAATTATTGCAAAAACAGCATGAATTAATAAGCTGTTGGAAAATACCTTCCTGACAGCATCCATGTCTTCCTGCCCGTAATGGAATGAAACATACCGCTGTGTGGTTACTACAAGCGCATTCGTAATAAATCCAAGCATTGCGACAACTCCACCGATTATAGAATAAATACCAAAATCAGACACACCCAATGCAGCAAGTATCAGGCGTGTCGAATAAAGGCTCAATATTATGTTTATTATTGAACGTGAATATTGAGCCACTGTATTTATAACTATCCGCTTTGCAGGATTCATGTTTTTAACGGACTTCTATTTCAATGCAGTAAGCTGTTTTTTTATAAAACCTTTGAACACACAAACAGTTGTACCCATAAAAGTCAAAAACATCATCGCCAGCACAAACAAAACCCTCTTCGGCCCTGCCGGTTTTTGCGGAACAGAAGCACCTTGTATTACAGTAAATGCCGGGGTGCGTTCCTGAACCTTAGCCTTGGCCATCTGTAACTGTGTGGTCAACGTCGTATATGTGTTATATTTCAGCTGCATGTCGTTTTCAAGGTCTTGTTCCTTTGCCTTAAAACTCGTCAGCATAAGGTCTGTATTGGCGTCAGCATAGCTTGCATACTGCCTGCGCGCTTTATCATAGTCGCTTTTTGCCTCATTGGTAAGCTTGGTGTAATACTCCAAGTCTACGCGGGCTTTCCTCGTCCTATAATCAGTTATAAAATCCTGCAACCGCACACGCACAGAATCTGCCATCATGGCACTAACCAGCCTGTCTTGGTCTTTTACTGTAATCGTTATGACATTTGTCTTCTTGTCTACCGCACAGGTTATCTTTTCCTGTATCATCGAAACAACTTTGTCCTGCTCTTCAGACAAGACTAAAATGTCTGAATTTCCATTATTGCCATCAGCTTTCAAAACACCCTCTTTCCGGGGAAACAGCCCGCGTATTTGCTTTCCCAACCAGACGAGAGGCATTTGCCAAATGGAAACCTTCTGATTTTTAGTCAGATACGTATAATAGTCTGTCTTTATGTCCCCGTCTTCATTGACAACCTTTATGTCAAACAAGTCCACTATAAAATTCGACGCTTCCATTACGTCGGGATACAACGTAGGATAAATGGCGTCCGTAGATGTCATGTTTCCAAGGTTAAAGCCAAACGATGCAGCCAACGAGCTGAGACTTCCGCCGCTTGACAACATGTCTGTTTCCGGTGCAAGCGTTATTGTTGTCACGTAATAGCGAGGCTGTGGAAATATCCAAAGACATGACAAAATAAAAGCTATCGACAAAGCCTTTATAAAAAGCCTTTTCTTTTCTTTCAAACGCTTAAAAAGCACTCTAAGGTCTATAACATCTTTTTTTTTGTTCTCTTCCATTATATCATTCTTACCATGTATAATACATCCTTTCTCTTACTTTCAAAATTCCGCATGCCAATCGGGCTTTCATTGCCGCCGTCCCTACTTGCTATTTCAGGATGTTTGCCAATGACGCTATCACTGTGGCGATTGAAGCTACAGACGTGCCGATGGTCATCTTGTCTGCTATTGTCATTGTGCTAATCTTCTTCTGCGGCACAAATATTTCACATCCGGGCTTGGGTTTTGCGCCGTCGCTCACTTTAGCTACGGTTCCGTTCATATAAATTATGAACGCCTGGCTCTTCTTGGCCCGGTTGCTGTAGCCTCCGGCCTGGCTTATGTAATACTTCGCCTTCTTGCCTTCGATGAAACCTACGGTGTTGGGATACATCACCTCGCCGTTGATTTTCACGGTGGCGTTGTATTGTGGAACCACGAGGCGGTCGCCCTCACGCAAAACTATATCCTCGTCGCCGCCGGGATTTGCCAAAGCCTTGTCAAGCTCGATACCAACCGAATAGGTCTCAGGAATTTCAAACTTCTTAAGCCTCTCGGCATTCGACAAGTCAAGACTGCGGCTCTGGGCTGCGGCTTCAAGCTCGAGGTTCTCCGCCTGTTCCAATGCCATCTGCTTTGCCACTTCAAGCCTCTTGCGCTCAGTATCGTTCAGACGGCGCTCAAGCCTCGCTCCTTCTACATACGCACGGTCGTTCACACCTCCAGCGTTCTTTATCAGGTCGCTAAGGCGCTGGTTTTTCTTCGACAACGTATATGTACCGCCGAACATCACCTCGCCTTCCACTATGACGTTCTGCTGTTTGTAGAAACCAGGACTCTTGCGCACGTAAACCTCGTCGAACGGCATCAGCTTGAAGCCCGGCTCGCCGTCAATGACAAACCCGTCCTTTAAGGCGAAGGTGTATGTACGCGCAATTATGGAGTCGGTTGTCAACGCCTTGGGATTAACCATGCGGCGTGCCACGTCGACTTTCACCGTAGAAGCGGTCTGCTTCAGTCCGCCGGCCTGCAGCACGATGTCTTCAAGCGTTTCGTTGTCGGCATATTTGTACACACCTGGCTTAAACACTTCGCCGTGTATGGTGATGGTCTGCTGCTCCATCAACTCCTGTTTCGTGGGAATGAAGAGCACGTCGTTGTTCTGTATAGGTATGTCGGCCACGCGTCCGGCCAGTATGCCGTCAACATCCACAGGGATTACTTCCAGCGTGCGGTCAGCCTTCATGCGGTGCATCACGGCACGTGCGGTAAAGGCTTCCTCCCTAAGTCCGTCGGCATGCTCTATCAACGAGCGCACACTATTTATGCTGCCACCTACCTGGTACATGCCCGGACGGAACACGGCACCCTTTATTTCAACCATGTTCGAGAAGCGAGGCAGGATGGAGTCCACGCTTACAGAGTCAGCATCGGCCAACTGGAACGCTCCCATGTCAAACTCGTCTATGTTGTACACAGAGTATTCCCTTCCAGTCTTGCGCACCAAACGCACCGACTTCTTGTAAGCGTCGCCGGTAAATCCGCCGGCATATTTCAGCAATGTGGCCACGCTTTCGCTCTTCTTCATCTCGTAATACATCGGGCGTTTCACTTTTCCCGTTATGTTTACAAGACAGTCATACGCGCCTACGGTTATGACGTCGTTGTCTGCCAGGCGTATGTTTCCCGTCAGCTTGCCGTTCAGTATGTAGTCGTAGATGTCAACGGTTGTCACGAGCCTGTTGTTACGGTACACCTTTATATTGCGCAGCGTACCAATGTCGTTCGTTCCTCCGGCCATGTACAGTGCGTGGAACACCGAGGCAAAAGCCGGCAGGGTGTAAGTTCCGGGATTGTTGACCTCGCCCATTACATTAATCATTATAGTACGGGTCTGCCCCACTGTAAGGCTTATCTTCGAACTACGGTAACGCGAACCCACCGTAGAACGCAGCTTGGCGTTGGCCTCTTCCACTGTAAGTCCTGAAATGCTTACCGGGCCGTAACCCTCGATTGTCACCGTACCGTCGGGCGACACAGTATCTTCTATTGTCTTCTGCGAAGCTCCGTATATGTCGATGAACACCGCATCACCCGGTCCGAGGCGGTAGTTCTGCGGCGTAGCTATATTCATGTCAGGTTCGAACGTTAGGTACTTGTTGTTGAAAATGTCGCGTCCGAACACCCTTTTCTTGTCCGCCATCGCGCTCATAAGGCTTTCGAAGTACAGCGAATCGGGCATCATGAACGCGGCGCTTGGGATGCTCGTGCCAAGCCCTGTCTCGGCAGACGAGCCTTCAACGGCGTTGTTCACGCGCATGCGGTTGACCGACATGCCCATGCCTGAAACGTCAGTCCCGGTCATGGACGCGCTGGCTGAAGCGCCTGCATACCTTTCGCGCAAGCGCCTTATCTGGTCTATCGTCACGCCGCGCTGCACCAGCTTGGTCACTATCTGCGCCTGCGAAGTGCCTGCGGCGTTCTCTTCCATTACAAACTGTATTATCTCCGAGTCGGTCATTGACGACTGCGCCATGGCGAACAACGGCATCAAAGCCGCCAATACAAATATTGACAGAAGTTTTTTCACAACCTTTCTAAATTATGATTTATGATATTTTTTGCATGTATGTCAGAATTTCTTGCCGCTTACGATGCTTGCCGCCGTGCGCACTACAATGCTGAAGTCGAGCCAAAGCGACCTGCGTTCCAGATAGCTTATGTCCATGCTCAATCTCTTGAGCATCTTCTCCATCGTGTCCGTGTAGCCGTTGTACAGGGTGGCTTCCGATGTCAGTCCCGGCTTCATCTTGTAAATAAGCTCGTACCGGGCGTCTTCCTGCATTATTTTGTCTATAAAATACTTGCGTTCCGGCCGCGGCCCGACAAACGACATGTCGCCCCTCAACACGTTCCACAGCTGCGGAAGCTCGTCAAGATGGTGCTCGCGCAGAAACCGCTCCGTGCATGTGGAGTGTTCCTTGTCGCTCTTGGCAACGAGCATCGGCTCGTCGCCACACCCGCTCATCGTCCGGAATTTATATATGGTAAAAGGCTTTCCGCCCTGGCCTATCCGCTCCTGCGAGAATATTGCAGGGCCGTTGCGCTGGGCTTTAAGCAGTATACATATCACAAGCATCAGCGGCGACAGCACCACGATGCCGACAACGGCGAACACAAAGTCCAACAAGCGTTTGACCCCATGCTGCCACATTCCCATTGCGTCAGCCACGTCAACGCCTCCGCCGACCACGCCTGCGCCCGTATGTCCACATCCTGTCAATTTCACCGTAAGTATGTTCTGTTGACATTTATTATAACCCAAATTTCGCAAAATTGTTGCAAAGATAGCATATTTTATTCGAAAAAAAGCCTGCTGACAGCCTTTAAATGCCATTATGTGACTTGGTTGCACCACTTTCAGGCGGCTTTTGAGCAGCCGCTGAAAAAGTCCCTGCGTAACTGCCTGGCAACCAACACGTTACAAAAGGCCGTCTTTCAGGCTGTAAAAGACGGCTTTTTACAGCCTGAAAGACGGCCTTTTGCAATGTGAAATGCGGCCTTTCGCATTTCCACACGGCTCATGCCCTGCGGCCGGCGGCGGTTTCACAAGGCGCGTGCGCACGGTTGACAATCGTCGGCCAGCAGCCTGTCATCATGTCACATTGCGTTTTTATGCCACCGCTTTGTTGCACATTGACCAATATTTAGTATCTTTGCAGAAGATAATCCGCACCGGTGAAACTGCAAGCAAGCTTGCTTCCAGCCCGTTTGCATTGTCTTTAGCATAGAAAACAACCATACTAACAACATCCATCATGAGCAGACTGATACGCCCTGAAGGCTACAAGCCGCTGCTGGACATGCGGCAGACCGAACAGGGGATAAAGCTGATAAAAGAGTTCTTCCAGGCCAACCTGTCGGCCGAGTTGCGGCTGCGCCGCGTCACGGCACCGCTGTTCGTGCTCCAGGGACTCGGCATAAACGACGACCTGAACGGTGTGGAACGCCCCGTGACGTTTCCCGTCAAAGACCTCGGCGACGCCAAGGCGGAGGTTGTACACTCGCTGGCGAAATGGAAAAGGCTCACCCTTGCCGACTACGCCGTAGAGCCGGGCTACGGCATATACACCGACATGAACGCCATACGGGCCGACGAAGAGCTTGACAACCTGCACTCGCTGTATGTTGACCAGTGGGACTGGGAGGCGGTAATCACCCCCGCACAGCGCACGCTCGACTGCCTCAAATCCACAGTGCGCCGCATATATTCCGCCATAAGGCGCACCGAATTCATTGTGTGCGAGCGCTACGCCGGCATCATTGAGCCGTTCCTGCCCGAAGAAATACACTTCATCCACAGTGAAGACCTGCTCGAAATGTACCCCGGAATGAGCGCAAAAGAGCGCGAAGACGCCATCTGCCGCAAGCTCGGGGCCGTGTTCATCATCGGCATAGGCGCCCCTCTGGCCGACGGCAAGCCGCACGACGGCCGCTCGCCTGACTACGACGACTGGACAACGCCGACCGACGGCGGCCACAAAGGGCTTAACGGCGACATACTGATATGGTATCCGACGCTGCAACGCGCCGTCGAACTGTCGTCAATGGGCATACGCGTAGACCGCGAGACAATGCTGCGCCAGCTCGACATGACCGGCCAGCAGGCCCGTAAGGAGCTGTACTTCCACCGCCGCCTGCTTGCAGGCGAACTGCCGCAGAGCATCGGCGGAGGCATAGGCCAGAGCCGCCTGTGCATGATTCTGCTGCACAAGGCGCACGTAGGGGAAATACAAGCCAGCGTATGGCCGCAAGACATGCTCGACGAATGCGCGTGCCTCGGCATGGCGATAATATGACAACGCGGCGCAGCCATCCACATTTAGCAACAACACCTATTTAATATTATGCAAGAATACATAGTTTCGGCCAGAAAATACAGGCCGCAGTCATTCGACAGCGTGGTAGGACAGGAAGCGCTTACAACCACACTGCGCAACGCCGTGAAAAGCGGTAAGCTGGCTCACGCCTACCTGTTCTGCGGGCCGCGCGGCGTCGGCAAGACCACCTGCGCACGCATCTTCGCCAAGGCAATCAACTGTCTCAACCCCACGGCGGACGGTGAAGCATGCAACGAATGCGAGAGTTGCCGCGCCTTCGACGAACAACGCTCGTTCAATATCTTCGAACTTGACGCGGCGAGCAACAACTCCGTCGAGAACATCAAAGCCCTGATGGAACAGACGCGGATACCGCCGCAGGTCGGCAAATACAAGGTATTCATCATCGACGAGGTGCACATGCTGTCAACGGCGGCGTTCAACGCATTCCTGAAAACCCTTGAGGAACCGCCCGCCCACGTAGTGTTCATACTCGCAACGACAGAGAAGCACAAAATACTTCCTACCATCCTGTCGCGCTGCCAAATATATGACTTCGAACGGATGACCGTGCCCGGCATAGTGAACCAGCTGAAGAAGGTGGCCGCAGGGGAAGGCGTCAAGTATGAGGATGCGGCTCTTGAAGTGATTGCGGAGAAGGCCGACGGCGGCATGAGGGATGCTCTCTCCATATTCGACCAGGCCGCCAGCTTCTGCCAGGGCGACATAACATACGCCAAAGTCATTGAAGACCTCAACGTACTCGACGCCGACAACTACTTCAACATCATCGACCTGTGCCTTCAGAACAAGACGGCGGAGCTTATGGCGCTGCTCGACAGTATAATAAGAAAAGGCTTCGACGGCGCCAACCTGATATCAGGCTTGGCGGCACACACGCGCAACGTGCTCATGGCACGCGACGAACAGACGCTCCCACTGCTGCATGCAGGCGAACGCCAGACGGCGCGTTACCGCGAACAGGCACAGCGGTGCACGCCCAAGTTCCTGTACAGCGCGCTGAAGATAATGAACGACTGCGACATAAACTACCGCCAAAGCGGCAACAAGCGGCTTTTAGTGGAGCTTACGTTGATAGAGATGTCGCAGCTGACGCAGCCCGATGATGACGGTGCAAGCTCGGGGCGTGGCCCTAAAAGACTGAAATCCCTGTTCAAAAGACTTACGGGTGCGAAGCCGCAAGAGGCTAAGCAGGTGGCCGAGGAAGCGCGCCCGACAACCGCTGCGGCCGTAAGCGGAAGCGCGGAAAGCCGCAAGACCGAATCACAAACACAGCCTACGACGCACCAGGAGCAGACCGCCGGGCAGCAGCAGGCAGCCCCGGCAAATCCTCTTCGCGGCCTGAAACTGTCGCGGATAGGCAAGACTTTCGAAAACCTTAGACGCGGAGCGGAGGAGCGCAAGCCTGTAGAAGAGGTGCAGGAAGTGGTACACGATGACGGCGGACGCAACACCTTCACCGAAGAACAGTTGCTTACACAATGGACGGCCATGTGCAACCGCATGCCGCAGAGCATGACCGGAATAGCCGCCAGGATGAAAAACATGGAGCCGAAAATAACGTCTTTCCCTGACATTGAAGTCGTTGTTGACAACAAGATACTGCTCGACGACATGCAGAAGATAAGGGGACGCATACAGAACACTCTCGCACTGGCGCTGAAAAACAGCGCGATAAGCCTCAACCTGCGGTTGGCGAAACCGGAAGAAATCAAGCGCATCCCGACCAACCGCGAACGTTTTGACGAACTGAAGAACGAAAACAAGGCATTTGCGAAGCTCAGCCAGATGCTGGGACTTGAGCTTGAGTAGCTTTTTTAGTCAACAAGATACAAGTTTTAAGTCAACAAGTAGACAAGTGACGAGCAGACAAGGGGATTTGCCGAGGTGATTGATGGCAAAACATATATCCTTGTCTGCTCGTCACTTGTCTACTTGTTGACTTAAAACTTGTCTACTTGTTGACTTAAAAATCAGAACCTTTTTAGCTGCAATGTGGCGTAATCGGAACGCAGAACGAGGTTGTCACCGTCGGCAACGACAACCTCAAACTCTGTAGTCGTCGCATTCATGCCGAACGGCAGCAGCTCGTCCACCGTGGCGTCCTCGTGCGCATCGCTCGTGGCGGCACGCCGTTTGAAATCACGCATCACAACTTTCTTGCGCCCGTCCTTGTACTCAAAACGGGCGACAAACGAACCGTAACCGTTGGGGCCGTCCTTTTCTGACACTTCGACGACCATCCGCGTTATGCCGTAATACAGCCTTTCACAGTCGTGCACCTCACCGTCGGCATTTGTCTCGAAACGTTCCAGCTGCCAAAAGCCTTCTATATCCTCGTCGATTGGGTCTTTCCAGTCGCACGAACTGCACACCGCGCAGGCCAGCAAGGCCGCAAATGCCATCTTAATTACTTTGCCCATAATATTCCGCTTTTCCTTATTGTCAACATTCCTCCTACACTGCTGCCGAGATAGTCGCCGTCGTCGATGCCGCAGGAAGCCTCAAACTGCCATCCTTTCAGCCGCTTCGGCGTGTACGTAAGCTCGAATAGCATGCTGTTCTGATGCCTCGTCTCGTCCAACGGCACATTATAAGTGCCCCAGTGGCGCGTAAACGACAGGAGCATGCGGTAAGCCAGTTCGCTTGTCGGGTCGCCGCTTATGCCCACATGATGGGCTTTCAGCCTGTTGCTGTGGAACAACAGACTGCCGTCGCTGTTGTAGACAGGTCCGTAGGCAAAGGGGTGCCCTATGTTCTGTCCCCAATGCGTCCAGGGGTATGTTGTATGGTTGTAATAATCGTCGCGGCCGCTCATCTGCAAGTCGGTGAACGACCCGGCAACGCCGTCGTAGAGCACCGGTCCGGTCTGGTCGGTGGTGCACAACCCTTCCCAAAGCACCTTCGTAGCCACTGGGTTCTTTGGAAGAGTAACCTCAACGCCTATGTGTCCGTCCTTCCACCGCCCGTACTGCCACGTCAGCTGCGAGTGGTCGTCGAAGAAATGCTCATAATACAGGCGCGCTTTCCAAGTCTTCGCCTCATAGTTAAGTGCGAAGTTCCAGCTTCCAGTGTGGTTTCCGTCAATGTTTTCCACAGTGCCTTCCTGTTTGGGGATTAGCGCCTTGAAAAAGTCTTTTATGCCGCTGGGCATGTCGGCCACGAGCGAAAGCGAGCCGTCGGGCTGCATCTTCCACAGGCTTCCGCCAAACTGCGCCGTCTCAAGCATGCCTATTTCCATTGTCAGAGGAAACTTCTCGGCATTGCCCACACGGAACATCATAGACTTTGTATGGTATATTACGTTCTTTGAAAACTGCTTGTCTGCCGCCACAAAGTCCTCGCGCCAGCGTCCGTCAGTCAGTAATCCGTAACCGATGTGTCCCTTCACGCCGAGCCAGCCCTTGGTAAAAGGCACGTTCCAATAGTCTTTCACTGCGAGCCTTACCTGCGGTATGGGGCGTGCGTTCGGGCCTTCAACCATCGCGCCGCTTGACAGCCGCATGTCCTTGTCCAAAGGGAAAGAGCCTCGCTCCTTGCTGCCCACACTCAAAGTCAGCACCTTCCACGACAAGTCGGCATACGCCTGCTGCACCACGAACGGAGCCGACTGGTCAACAGTGCCGGCCAAGTCAAGCCCGGCCTGCAAGCTCCAGCCGCGGCCGAAGCGTGTGTCATACTGAACTCCGGCGCGCAGGTATCCGCTGTTGGGGCGCTCGGAAGACAGGCCGTAGCGGTTGGCCGTAAACCATAGCGGCGCATACTTGCCCGACGAGGCATTGGCCGACAGCTCCACTTCATAGCGGAGCGAGTCTTCCCGCGCCGCCGCATGGAGAAAGCACAGAGGCAGAACGGCGGCCATGAAAATCCTGATTACCTTCATTTTACGCATTGAATAAAAAACGGCCGACGGCAAACGCCGCCGACACTTACGTCTATATTTAACGCGGCAAAAGTACAACAAAAATCCCGTCCGTTAAAATTATAGCGGCAAAAAGTAACCGGGCATGACGCGAAAGGACGTCTTTTGCATTGCGAAAAGCCATGTTTTGCCTTATGAAAGGCCACCTTTTACAATTCAAAAGACGGCCTTTTACAACACATTGAGTATCAACGGATTACAAGACCGGCTGCAATTTGGCCAAACAATCAGTAAATGATGTACAACCATCAGTAATCAATATACACACGCAATGGCGCAAACAGCCTATCTTTGCAACCGTTAAAACAAGAAAGGAAAAATATGAAAAGGATGATTTTTACACTCGCGGCCACGCTCATGGCCGCCATTACGCTAAGTGCGAGGACTCTGATTGTGTATTACAGCTTCACCAACAACACGCACACCATAGTGACCGACCTGCGCACACAGCTGCCAAACGCCGACGTGGCAAGGATTGAACCGGCCGAGGAAGGCATAGACTACGCCGCCAACGGCTACGCCATAGGCAGCGCGCTGATAGCCGCCATAAGGGAGAACCCTGACGACGCGGCGTCGTATCCGGAAATAAAGCCGGTAACGGTAAACCTTAACGACTATGACGACATCATCGTGGCGGCGCCCCTGTGGTGGAGCCAGATGGCCGCACCGATGCAGACATACCTGTTCCACAACGGCGCGCGGATGGCAGGCAAGCGCATAGGACTCATAGTGTCGAGCGCAAGCAGCGGCATCAGCGGCGTGGAGGCCGACGCGCACAGGCTGATACCCGGCGGCAACTTCGTAAGCCCGAGCCTATGGATACGCTCGTCGCAGACTTCAAACTGCCACGAAATGACAGCCGGATGGCTTGAAGAGACGGGGCGGAATACAAGCAGCGGAATAACCGGCGCAAGCGTTGGAGACTCCCCCAAGGTGAGATACGCCGACGGAATGCTGACCGTCAGCGGACAGTTTGACACTCTGCGACTGTACGACTTGTCGGGACGGCTCGTGCTGACGGCATCGACAGGCGAGACGAACGTGAGCCAGCTGCCGCGCGGCATATACACCGTGAAGCTGAAAAACAGGCAGGAAGAGACGGCCGGAAAAATCGTAATAAAATGACACAAGCCGTGCCATCCGCCACGGCAGCAAGCCCAACGCGGCACAGGCGGACAACCGACAAACCGTAAAATGTATTGGCAAAACCGTAATGCGTGTATCGCCCGTGGCGCGCGTAATGCGTAACTTTGCAGCATGAACAAAACATTTGAAAACATGACAAACAACACTGACAACGGCAGGCCTTACATAGTCTGCCACATGATGTCGTCCGTTGACGGGCGCATAGACTGCGACATGACCGAAAACCTTGGCGACACTGACGCTTACTATGAAGCGCTGGACGAATTAGGATGCGACGCCAACCTGTCAGGCCGCGTAACAATGCAGATGCACACGGCGCTGCCGGGCACGTTCAAGGCTGACGACACCACACCGATAGGCCGCGAGGCATGGCACAAGGCGGCGCACACGGGACGGTACGAGATAGGCATCGACACGCACGGAACGCTGCTCTGGCCCGACAACGCGGCTGAAAACAACCTGCTGGTAATAACCGGCGAGGCTTGTCCGCGCCAATATCACGACCGCCTTACGGCACAGGGCATATCGTGGCTTGCCTGCGGCGGCAACGGCATCGACCTCGGACGCGCAGTGAAAATACTGCATGACGAATTTGAAGTAAACCGCCTCGCCATTGTCGGCGGCGGCCACATCAACGCCGCTTTCCTGACAGCCGGACTGCTGGACGAGGTAAGCCTAATCATAGGCGGCGGCATAGACGAGCGCAAGGGCATGACAGCCGTGTTCGACGGAATAGAGGACATGGACTACCCCACCACCCTGCTGCAGCTTGAAGACGTACGCCGCATTGGCACGAACTCTGTGTGGATAAGGTATAAAAAGTGAAAAGTGAACAACAGATACTGCGCACTGCCGCTTTCTGTCAATTCACCCGGCAAACCGACGGGAGTCAATTGGAAACAGGAAATAAGGCTCACATCCTTCGGAAGGACTGGAGCGTATTTTCAACATACGGTCTTTCGCTTTACAAAAGGCCATGAATTACAAGCCCAAAGGCCGTCTTTTACACGCTAAAAGACGGCCTTTTGCAAACCCTCTGGTTATCAACGGGTTGCAGTATTGTTTTCCATAACGTTCCATTCGGTATTATTCCACACATCAAACACGCCCGGTCATGCCGGTACTCAGCGAGCGACCACTTGGCCGACGCCGGCATTCCGTCTGCTAAAATATAGTGAATATATGTTTAATAAATGCAAATCCGCTGTATTGCTGTCACATCCGAGCTTGCTGAAACGTATATTTGTCATACCGCAAAAACAAATTTCAGTTATGGAAAAAAGCATTTGTAAAATCATGGCCGTAGTGCTAATCGCACTATGTCCGGGCGCAATTCAGGCCGGGAATGACGATTTCGGAAAGTTCAAAGGCGTGTGGGCAAGCGCCAAGCAAGAGGCCGTCATAACCGACTCGGTGATGATGTATTTCGCAAAAGACACCGTTACAGGCAACGGGTCGGCTGCGCTGTGCGTGCCGTCACGCAACATAAGCATGCTGACAACGTTCACGGCGGACACCATCCTGACGGAAAAAGCGCCGCAATACCAGCTTGCACTGGCCGACGACGGCACGCTAAGCATTAACGGCGAGCGGCTGATGAAGGTGGAGGACATCGACATCACGCAGCCATACAACATGCCATACGCCACCGACAAGTGGCAGATAGGCCGCTGTTTGCAGGAGTGGCAGCTCGGAACAGCGGTAGAAACAAGCGGCAACGACATCGTTGTGATGGTCGGGACAAACCGCAACTCGTTCATGTACGGCATCACCGGCGGCATGGTTTACCTGCGCGCGGCGGCTCTGCTGCATTGCAACGAAGGCTCGCTGTTCATCCAGAACATCCGCATGATGAAGAACCCGAACACTAAGGAGCGTTCAAACATCTTTTTCTACGACAGCCACGAGTTCCTGACACACCTGCCACAGATAGACAAGTCGAAGTTCAAGCCTGAGCAATGCGTCTTCGCAGGCGACGGGTTCATATACTGGTCGTACCAGAGCCACACGCCCGACGAGATAAAACTTAACGGCTGCGGCGAGACGTACACATACAAACGCACGCAAAAGGGCACGCCCGGCTTGATTGAATGGATAAAGTATGAACCGCAGAAATAAATTAACAGAGTAGAACGAAGGGTGAAGAATTAAAGTGTTTTTGATGTTGATGTCACTCTAATTCTTCACTCTTCGTTCTCCACTCTTCACTCAATACATTTCCTTTCCGCCGAAGAACACGCGCATAACTATGGGCGACGTGTAGGCATAAGGAATGTAATCGACCGACGGTATTGGCTCGGTAATGAAGAAGTTTGCCACCTTGCCCGGAGTTATTGAGCCGTAGTCGCCGCTCAGCCCCATTGCATACGCGGCGTTGATTGTGGCCGCGTTGATGGCTTCGGCTGGCAAAAGGCGCATCTTGATACAGGCCAACGACACGACAAACTTCATATCGCCGGAGGGTGTAGAGCCGGGGTTGTAGTCACTGGCGACAGCTACTCCCAGTCCGGCGTCAATCATCTTGCGCGCCGGAGCGTATGGCATGTTCAGGAAAAACGACGTGCCCGGCAGCACGGTGGGCATCGTTCCGCTGTTCTTCAATATGTCAAACTCCGTCTCGGGCATGTTCTCCAAATGGTCAACCGACAGCGCGCCGTGCTTCACCGCGACGGGAAGTCCGCCCGTGGCAGCCAGCTCGTCAACGTGGATTTTAGGCTTCAGTCCCCACTTGGCGGCGGCTTCAAGTATGCGGTCGGTGTCCTCCGACGTAAAGAAACCTTCGTCGCAGAACACGTCTACATAGTCGGCCAAACGCTCGCGGGCCACCTCTGGCAACATTTCTGAGATTATAAGGTTCACATATTCGTCGTGACCGTACTGCCGTCCGACGGCGTGCGCACCGAGGAATGTAGACACAACGCGCATCGGCACGCTCTCTTTTATGCGGCGGATAACGCGGAGCATCTTTATCTCGTCTGCCGTATTGAGTCCGTAGCCGCTCTTGATTTCGACGCAGCCGGTACCCTTACGCATTATTTCCCATGCCCGGCACATGGCCTGCTGGTAGAGTTCCTCCTCCGAAAGGGTGTGGAGCAAGTCGGCGGAATTGAGTATGCCGCCGCCACGACGGGCTATTTCGGCATAGCTCAAACCCATTATCTTGTCAACAAACTCGCCCTCGCGGCTGCCTGCATAGACAATGTGCGTGTGGGGGTCGCACCACGACGGCAGCACCGTTCCGCCCTGCGCGTCGATTGTCTCGTTGGCAACAATGCCGCAGGAAGACATGTCCTGCATACTGCCGAACGCCGAAAACCTGCCGTCTTCAACAAGAAGCCACGCGTCGTCAAGCGTTCCGAGACTCTTCATCTCAGCTCCCTGCAGGCGCGGTTTGCCGTCGCCGGAAATACCGGCAAGGGTCTTTATGTTAGTTACAAGCAGGCGCATTGTTCTCAAGGAAGTCTATTGAATGCTTTATGTAGGGATACATCACTTCGTCGTTGACGATGAACGGCACCACCTCGCGGTAAGCTTTGAACACACGCTGGATGGCCGGCGACGACTTCAACGGGCGGCGGAACTCCAATGCCTGGGCGGCATTGAACAGCTCGATTGCGAGCACACGCTGCGTGTTGAGCACCACCTTATATAATTTAATGGCGGCATTGGCACCCATGCTCACATGGTCTTCCTGTCCTTGGCTTGACGGAATGCTGTCAACCGACGACGGAGTGCAGAGGCTCTTGTTGAGACTTACAACGGAAGCCGCCGTGTATTGCGTTATCATGAAGCCGCTGTTGACGCCCGGATTGGCAACAAGGAAGCTGGGAAGACCGCGCGTTCCCGACACAAGTTTGTATATCCTGCGCTCCGAAATGTTTGCAAGCTCGCTGACGGCAATAGCGAGGAAGTCCATCGGCAGCGCTATCGGCTCGCCGTGGAAGTTGCCGGCCGATATTACAAGGTCGTCATCGGGGCATACGGTTGGGTTGTCCGTGGCCGAATTTATTTCCGTATCTATAACCGAGCTGACGTATGCCAGCGTGTCCTTCATCGTTCCATGCACCTGTGGAATGCAACGGAAAGAGTACGGGTCTTGCACGTATGACTTCGGTTTCTCAACAATCTCGCTGCCTTCAAGCAGTTCCCGCATACGGCGCGCAGTCTCGATTTGTCCCTTGTGGGGGCGAACCTGATGCACGGCGTCGGTAAACGGCTCTACAAGTCCGCAGTAAGCGTCAAGCGACATGGCTGCGATGATGTCGGCCCAGTCGCTCAACCGCTGGCTGTTCAGTATCGCCCAAACGGCAAATGCGCTCATGTTCTGTGTTCCGTTGAGCAGGGCAAGGCCTTCCTTGGATGCCAGCTGGATTGGTTTCCAGCCATTCTTCCTAAGCACTTCGGCGCCGCTTACAACCTTGCCTTTATATTCCGCCTCGCCCAATCCGACAAGGGGCAGGCACAAATGAGCCAGCGGAACGAGGTCGCCCGACGCCCCGAGGGAGCCTTGCATATAGACAACCGGATAAACATCGTTGTTGAAGAAGTCAACAAGACGCTCCACTGTATCAAGCTTGCAGCCTGAATATCCATAGCTTAATGACTGTATTTTCAGCAACAGCATAATCTTGACAATCTCATTCGGCACACGGTCGCCGGTGCCGCAAGCGTGCGACATCATCAGGTTTATCTGCAACTGGGCAAGGTGGTCCTTGCCGATGGACACATTGCAAAGCGAGCCGAATCCTGTAGTTACGCCGTAAATAGGAGTCTTTGTCTTTGCTATTTTCTTGTCAAGATACTCGCGGCAGCGCACGATACGCTGCTTCGCGTCCTCGCTAAGCTCAATTTTGTAATCGTTCTTGATTATTTCTCCGATGCGCTCGATTGTCAGATGCTCGGCTGAAATTTGGTGAATATTCATTCTTTTATTGTCTTTTTGAAGTTAAAGTAGTTAAAGAAGTTATCGTTCGCTACGCTCACTAAGAAGTTAAAGCCATTACTCTTGCCGGTTTTTCCTCCATCTGCAAAGCATTTGGCTTTAACTTCTATAACTTCTATTCATTCTATAAATTCTCCAAGATGGAGTCATCTACCATGTTAGGCATTGTCACTTTAAGCCCCGGAGTGCGCTCCATCTCACGCACGATGCTGTGCATCGAGCCTTCGTTGCGCGCCCAGCTGCGGCGTGCTATGCCGTTGTTAACGTCCCAGAAAAGCATCTCGCGGATGTGGCGCGCACTGTCTTCGCCGCCGTCTATCACCATTCCGAAGCCGCCGTTGATGACCTCTCCCCAGCCGACTCCGCCTCCATTATGGAGCGAAACCCATGTTGCGCCGCGGAAAGAGTCGCCTATCACGTTCTGCACTGCCATGTCGGCGCAGAACTGCGAACCGTCATATATGTTGCTTGTCTCGCGGAACGGAGAGTCGGTTCCTGACACATCGTGGTGGTCGCGGCCAAGAACAACGGGACGACTTATTTCCCCACGCTTGATGGCTTCATTGAAAGCGAGGGCTATCTTGGTGCGTCCCTCGGCGTCGGCGTACAGTATTCGTGCCTGCGAACCTACCACAAGGTGGTTACGTCCGGCCTCTTTTATCCAGTGGATGTTGTCGTCCATCTGGCCTATTATCTCTTCTGGAGCGGTCTTCTTGATTTCCTCCAGCACCTCGGCCGCTATGCGGTCAGTGGTTTCAAGGTCTTTCGGGTCGCCCGAAGTGCAGACCCAACGGAACGGGCCGAAGCCGTAGTCAAAGAACATCGGACCCATGATGTCCTGCACGTATGACGGATAACGGAACCTGCCGTCAGGCAACATGATGTCCGCCCCGGCACGCTCTGACTGAAGGAGGAAGGCGTTTCCGTAATCGAAGAAATACATTCCGCGCTCCGTCAGCTTGTTGATTGCAGCCACTTGGCGGCGCAATGAAGCCTGCACACGGTTGCGGAACTCGTCCAGGTCGTCGGCCATCATCTTCTTAGACTCGTCCAACGACATGCCAACGGGATAGTAACCGCCTGCCCACGGGTTGTGAAGCGAGGTCTGGTCGCTGCCCAAATCCACCTTAATATCTTCCTCGGCAAGGCGCTCCCACAGGTCAACCACGTTGCCGACGTAAGCCATCGACACTGTCTTACGCTCCTCAACGGCCTTGCGTACTGACGGAATCAGCTCGTCAAGACTGGTATGCAACTCGTCAACCCATCCCTGGTCATAACGCTTCTGCGCTGCAAGCGGATTGATTTCGGCCACTACGCTGACAACGCCAGCAATGTTTCCGGCCTTCGGCTGTGCGCCCGACATGCCGCCAAGACCCGACGACACGAACAGCATTCCGTGTATATCCTTGCGTCCGGGCTGCTTTTTCAGCTGCATGCGTGCGGCGTTCATCACGGTGATTGTAGTTCCGTGGACTATTCCCTGCGGCCCGATGTACATGTAAGAACCGGCTGTCATCTGGCCGTATTGGCTCACTCCGAGGGCGTTCATGCGCTCCCAGTCGTCGGGTTTGGAGTAATTCGGAATTACCATACCGTTGGTTACGACAACCCTCGGAGCGTTCTTGTGCGACGGGAAGAGGCCAAGCGGATGACCCGAATACATCACGAGGGTCTGCTCGTCGGTCATTTCGCTGAGGTATTTCATCGTCAGGCGGTACTGCGCCCAGTTCTGGAAGATGGCTCCGTTGCCGCCGTATATGATGAGTTCGTGCGGATGTTGCGCAACGGCAGGGTTCAGGTTGTTCTGTATCATCAGCATGATGGCCGCCGCCTGGAGCGACTTGTGCGGATATTCGTCAATCGGACGGGCGTACATTTCGTATCTCGGACGGAAGCGGTACATGTAAATGCGGCCGTACTTCTCAAGCTCTTCGGCAAACTCCGGTGCCAGCGTGGCGTGGAACTTCTTTGGGAAATACCTCAAAGCGTTGCGCAACGCCAGTTTCTTCTCTTCCTTTGTAAGTATGTCCTTGCGTCTTGGCGCATGGTTGATGGCGGTGTCGTATGGCATCGGCTCGGGCAACACGTCGGGTATTCCGGCGCGTATGTCTAATGCAAATTCTTCTTTTGTCATAGCATTTTATGTTTTGTAGTTATAAGAGTTAAAGTAGTTTTTCGCTTCGCTCAAGTAAACTCCCGCTCACTTCGTTCGCCAAGCAGTTAAAGCCATTACCCTTGTGGGATGCCGTATTGTCATCACCTGCAAAGGTATTGGCTTTAACTACTCTGACTACTTAACCACGTCAACCACTTATTATGAATTATGTATTAACTTTTCAACAATTTCCATGATTTCACGTTCGGCCTTGTCAGCCTCCGCCATCAGGTTGTTCGCCTCGTTGACGAGGGCTTCTGCCTGTGCCTTGTCTTTCAATGAAGAGGCATTTATCTTTACGTTCAGCCCGGCACCGAGCACGGCCGCGCGTGCGGCAAGTGCGCCTACGCCTGCGTCTGACACGCTGTTGGGGTTGCCTGTCTCGGCCATCGCCTTGCAGATTTCAAACGCCTTGAACGACGTCTTCATTGTTTCCAGCGGCACTTGTGCGGCAAACAGCGTGGCGCTTTGTATCGCCTCGGAGCGCAGACGCTTGTCTTCGTCAGTTCCTTTAGGCATACCGAAGGCTGCCATTATGCGGTTAAACGCCTCAGTGTCCTCGTCGACGAGCATCAGCAGTTCCTCTTCAAGCTCCACGCCCTTGTCAGCCCAGCGGCTGAACTCTTCCCAGCGGTCGTCCCATCCGGGTTTGTGGGCGGAGAGATTGGCCACCATCGTGCCGAGCGCGGCACCAAGGGCGCCCATGTATGCAGCCACCGAACCGCCGCCGGGAGCCGGCGACTCGCGCAGCGTCTCGTCGGCAAAGCCCTTCACGGTGAGCGCCGTCAGCTTGTCCTGTGCGGCGTTTCCGGCATCGAGCATATACTCGATTACCTTCTCTTCGGGCACGAAAGGACGCAGGTCGTCAAGCCCCATCGACTTTATCGCGATGTTCAGTATGTCCTCCTTCGGCAGTCCTGTAGAGCGGCACTGCTTGCGCAGGAAATGCTTTCCGGCGTCTATCAGGGCGCGTTCGGGCACAAGACCAACTATTTCCGTGCCAGTAACGCGCAGGCCGCGGGCCTGTGCCGCGCGGCTTACCTCGTCGAAAGCAACGTGCAGCGGCGTGGCGTTGATGTCGGTGATGTTCATAGACACCTGGGCGATGCCGTATTCCTTGATGAACCACCCGATAGCTTTCGTACCCTTGAGCGTGCCCGGACGCATCACGGGACGACCGTTCTCGTCGCGCTTGATTTCGCCCGTTATGGGGTTACCGATGCGCTCAGGGCGGCCTTTTTCGCGCACGTCGAAGGCTATGGCGTTAGCCCTTCGCGTGGACGTTGTATTGAGATTGAAGTTTACGGCGATAAGGAAATCGCGCGCGCCCACAGCCGTGCAGCCGGTGCGCGCCACGCCCTCGTCAAACGGGCGTGCGCCGAAGTCGGGCTGCTCTGCGGCGTTGGCCATCCTTTCGGGCAACGCTTCGTATTCGCCCTTGCGGCAAACGGCCAGGTTGCGCCTTTCCGGCTTCAGCGCGGCGGCCTCGTAGCAGTAGCACGGTATGCCTGTTTCCGCGGCGATGCGCTCCGCCAGTTTGCGCGCCAAAGCGGCACACTCTTCAAGCGTTATGCCGCTTACCGGCACGAGCGGCAGCACGTCTGTCGCGCCCATACGCGGATGCGCGCCGTGGTGGCGGCGCATGTCGATTACCTCGCCGGCTTTCTTCACCGCCTTGAAAGCCGCCTCGACAACTGCCTCGGGACTGCCCACGAAGGTTACGACGGTGCGGTTTGTGGCCTCGCCCGGGTCAACGTCAAGCAGCTTTACGCCGCCCGACTTTTCTATAACGTCTGTGATTTGCTTGATTACAGCCTTGTCGCGTCCCTCGCTGAAGTTGGGCACGCACTCAACAATCTGCCTTGTCTTTACCATAGCATCAAATCTTATAACAGTTAACTTAATTTAAACAAAGTGCGCCGGCGTGGCATACGCCAGACAAACGACTGTCCGCGCCGTCTCCTACAATCTGCAAAGATAGCGCATTTACACAAAAGCAACAAGAAAAAGGAAGATTTTTTCAAATGCCAATATATACATAATGAAAGCACGGAGCACCGTTTTACAGCGAAGATGTGCCACACGGTGCCCCAACAGGGTCGACGAAACACGCCGGAACTACCAAAAAGTAATCTCACGGCACAACCTGCACGTCCGCGGAAAACAATGCCGCGGCGGTGGCAAAATGAAACCATAGCCTCACTCAAAACAGCCAAACTGTCACACCGGAAATGTACGGCGCAACCGGCAAAGCAGGAAAACAGGAAACCTGACGGCGGCAAAACAGACGGCAGGATGCGCCCGAACGGGTATAGCATAACTGCCAAAAACAACGTTACCGGCCGCCAAAAAGACATTAAAAAGCCGCTTTCAAGACGCTGAAAAACCGCATATAGTGATGCGATAGGCCATCTTTTACTTTCCAAAAGGCCACCTTTTACAAGACTGCAAGCCGCACTCCGTTGCACAAAACGGCACAAGGCGCGTGCAAACAGCTGGCATTCAGCAGTTTGCCCGTGCACACTCCACACGGCGTTATTTGTGCCCAAACATCCTGATTTTTCAAATAACGCCGTATGAAAGCGTCAAGGGAAATCAATGTGTAAGCAAAAGCCGCGGTCCGGTTGACAAGTATGTATAATTAATTTAGCGTTAATCCGGCATAAGATTAATGCCTCATAAACATCAAACTTATAGGTAGGGACATAATTCATTATGTCCGAACGTTCTGAAAGAACGTATCTGATTGGCATTGCTTACTTTATACGCCTCTTCTCGGCGTTCGGACATAATGAACCAAAGGTCAGCGAAAGCTAATTATGTCCCTACTTAAAGGGTGTACGCTTGTACCAAGCTCTCTCTAATTTAATAATCCACAGTTCTATTACAACCATCCAACAAAGCATTTGGCTTTAACTTCTAACGGAGCGAAGCGGAGTGACAACTTCTTTAACTCCTTTAACTTCCCCATAAAAATATTTTGCATTGCGCTCGGTTTGCATTATCTTTGCAACCAAAAACAACCACGAGACATGAACCGGCAATATACATTCTCGAAATTCGTAAGCCGCAGGAAATACCTCATCGTATCCGTTCTCGGAATAATACTAATCGGTTTCGTAGGCGAAAACAGCATCATGAAGCACGTGCAGAACCGCATGCTCGTGCGCGAGATGAAGGCCGAAATAGAAGCCTACAACACCCAATACGAGAAAGACGAGCATACGCTCAAGGAGCTGCAGCGCAACCCCAAGGCTATAAGAAAAATCGCACGGGAACAATATTTCATGAAAGCCGACGACGAAGACATCTTCGTTTTAAGCGACGACTATAAACAACAAGGAGGTGAAAATGAAACAACTGAGTAAGGCACAGGCACTGACAATGCTCATCGGAGCGTTCCTCATGGTAGTAGGCGCAGGCCTTTACGTGTTCGGGACACAGGCCGTTGCGGCATGGCTGTTCGCCGCAGGCTCCGTGGCTTTTGCCGCAATGCAGCTTAAACAGACATACGACGGGCGCAACATTACCGTCAGGCGACTGCGCAAAATAATGTCAGTAGGCGACGCCTTGTTCATACTCTCCGCCGCGCTGATGCTCGAAAACACCTACAACACGCTGCTGCCGCTCTTCGTAAAGTACATACCCAACGGCTATTACCACTACCTTACTTATATACATAACAACTGGGTAGTGCTGCTCCTCGTTGCCGCCATACTCGAAATATACACCACCCACCGCATATCCAGCGAGCTGAAGAAAGAAGGACAAGCCCCAACAAACCAAGCATAAAGCGGCTAAAAAAACTATAAAAGACGGCACATTTGTTTTAAATTGCATAAAAAATTTTCCATACATCGGCAATAGATTGTACTTTTGTGCCTGCATTTGAATACTCGTTTATGATAAGAACACTTTACGCACTGCTATCAGTCATGGCTTTTGCGTCATGCGCAAGCACATACAACATAGAAGGCTCGTCAAACGTCCCCACGCTCGACGGCAGGATGCTGTACCTGAAAGCATACGACGGCACAGACCTGAAGGACATCGACTCGTGCGACATCGTACACGGACAGTTCCACTTCACGGGCACGCTCGACTCCACACGGCTTGCCACATTGTTCATGGACGACGAGGGACTGATGCCGGTAGTGCTCGAGAAAGGCGAGATATCAATCAAAATAGACAATACACAACAGAAGGTAAGCGGCACCCCCCTGAACGAAAAACTGTTCGTTTTCATAGAGAAATACAAGCAGCTTGAGAACGAGGTGAACGAACTCGGCCACCTGCAAAGCCAGGCGATAATGGACGGGAAAGACCTTAACGAGGTGAACATGCAGCTGGCCGAGAAGGCAAGTAAAATAGCAGAGCGCGAAGACAAGCTGGTAACGTCGTTCATAGTCGAGAACTTCGACAACGTGCTCGGCCCCGGAGTGTTCTTCATGATGACGGCAAACCACCGCTACCCGGAGCTGTCACCATGGATTGAAGACATCATGAGCAAGGCCACTGACAAGTTCAAGAACGACCCATACGTAAGCGACTACTACCGCAAGGCACAGCAGAACCAGGCCATAATGAACGGTACGGCCATTCCGGGTGACATCAACACACAGCCGGAAGACGTGCCGACACCCAACGAACTGGCCGCACCCGGCGTTACGGGCAGCGACTCGATTGCCGCAACTACGGGCGAATGACACCTTGGCCGCACACCGCAGGCATACACATTTATTATGACAATACTGATAAAAGACGCTACAATAGTAAACGAAGGAAAAGCGTTCAAAGGTTCAATCGTAATCGAGAACGATTGCATCACTGACATATCCGAAGGCATTGCACCCCGTGGCACATTCGACGAGACCGTCGATGCCACGGGGTGTTTCGTCCTTCCGGGCGTAATCGACGACCACGTACACTTCCGCGAGCCGGGACTCACAGCCAAAGCCGACATCAAAAGCGAGAGCCGCGCTGCCGCATTCGGCGGCGTCACTACGTACTTTGACATGCCGAACACCGTTCCGCAGACAACAACGCTCGTCGCGCTCGAGGTGAAACGCGCCATAGCGGCACGCGACAGCCACGTGAACTACTCCTTTTTCTTCGGCGCCACCAACACCAACGCCGACCTTTTCAGCCGTCTCGACATACACCGCACACCCGGAATAAAGCTCTTCATGGGTTCATCAACAGGCAACATGCTTGTTGACAAGGAAGCCGCGCTCGACCAGATATTCGCCACCGCGCCCGTTCCCGTTATGGCACACTGCGAAGACACGGGGCTAATCAACGCAAACATGGCGAAAGCCAAGGCACTGTACGGTGACGACCCGGACGTCATACACCATCCCGAAATACGCAGCGAGGAGGCTTGCTACAAGTCGACCGAACTGGCTGTAAGGCTCGCCAAGAAGCATAATGCGCGGCTGCATGTGGCACATGTAACGACGGCCCGTGAACTTTCGCTCTTTGAACCGTGGACTGACACCATGCCCGACATCACCGCCGAGGCCGTCATAGCCCACCTGATGTTCTCCGACGAGGACTATCCTAAGCTCGGAACGCTTATCAAATGCAACCCCGCAATAAAGACTTCGGCCGACCGTGAGGCACTACGCAAGGCGCTGACTGACGGCCGGATAGCCGTTGTCGGGACCGACCACGCGCCACACCAGCCGGCCGACAAGCAGGGCGGATGCGCCAAGGCGGCGTCAGGAATGCCGATGTTGCAGTTCTCGCTCGTGGCAATGCTCGGGCTTGTTGACAGCGGCGTGCTGCCAATCGAGCGCGTAGCGGAGCTTATGTGCCACCGTCCGGCCATGCTGTTCGACGTCCGCCGACGCGGTTTCATACGCAAAGGCTACAAGGCCGACCTTGCTATTGTGCGGCCTGACAGCCCTTGGACGGTGACGGAAGACTGCATACAGAGCAAATGCGGATGGAGTCCGATGACGGGACACACGTTCAACTGGCGTGTGGAACACACCTTCTGCAACGGCATCCACATACTTGACAATGGACGTTTCGACACTTCGTGCCGAGGCGAAGAAGTACTTTTCAGATAACAATGCACCCTTATGATTGCCAAATTTTTCATCTATCTAATAATATTCATAACCCTTCCCGACTTATATCTTGAGCGCCGCTTCCTGCGAAAGCGCACACGCTACCTGTGGTGGCAACGCGTGTTGTGGTGGATTCCGGGGGCGTTCATGTTCTTTTACACCATCTTCCTTGCCACAAGGCGCAACTTCGCGCCCGACAACCAGTTCCTGCTCCACCTGTACCTGCTGCTCTTCGGCATCATGATAGTGCCCAAGTTCCTGTTTTCCCTGTGCTCGTTCCTCGGCTGGGCGCACTGCAAGTACCACCACACGCACAACAACTGGGGCAACCTTGTGGGGCTTCTGCTGGGCTTGGGGGCTGTAGTAGCTGTGGCGTATGGCGGCACATGGGGCTTCCGCAAACTTGAAGTAAGATACGAGACTTTCAGCTCCGCCGACCTGCCAAAGGCTTTCGACGGCTACAAAATAGTGCATTTCAGCGACGCCCACATGGGCACTTACGGCAGCAGCTACGCCGACATACCGGAGAAAGCGGTACGCCTAATCAACGAACAGAAGGCCGACATGGTGGTGTTTACGGGCGACCTGCAGAACATGGAGCCGAAAGAGCTTTACCCGTTCATGGAAACATTAGGGCGCATAAAGGCGAAGGACGGCGTGTTCTCCGTGCTCGGCAACCATGACTATTCAATGTACATCGACGCGGAAAGCGCAACCAAGGTGGCAAACGAGCGCGAACTCATCAGCCTTGAACGGCAGCTTGGCTGGGATTTGCTGATGAACGAGCACCGCGTAATACGGCGAGGGGCCGACTCTATTGTAGTAGCCGGAATGGAAAACGACGGCGGACGCCGTTTCCCAAAGAAAGGAGACATAGGCAAGACGCTTGCCGGAGTGCAGCCCGGAGCATTCACGCTGATGCTTGAACACGATCCTTCGTCATGGCGTAAAACCATACTTCCCAAGAGCGGAGCACAGCTTACGCTGAGCGGACACACCCATGCCGGGCAGCTAAAGATATTCGGCTGGTCGCCGGCGGCAATCAACTACACGGAATGGGGCGGCATGTACCATGAAGGCAAGCGCGCCATCAACGTGTCATACGGCATGGGCGGCTTCATACCTTTCCGCCTTGGGGCAAGCAATGAAATCGTAGTGATAACCCTGCACAGCACCAAATAGGACAGGCAAGAGTCTAACCGAATAACCGCCTGATAATCAGGAGGTTTGTAAAAGGCCGTCTTTTGCAATGCAAAAGACGGCCTTTTAGCGTGCAATTTACGGCCTTTCGGAGCACAAAAGGCCACCTTTCAGGTTCATCCGCAAATCTGTTGGATGGTTTTTATTCTATTTTCAGTAAATAATCGT
>USHW01000006.1 GCA_900554545.1 uncultured Prevotella sp.
CGGGGACGCTTTTTTTGTTGGCTTGGCTTGGCTGGCAGCCGGGGAGGACTGGGAGCGACGGGAAGGATAAGGCTAATGGGGCTTGATGGGCAGGCTTACAGGATGATGAGGTTGAAGAAATAAAAAAAGTTGTATTGTTTTTATTATTGAGCTGTTGGATAACAATTATTGAGCTGTAAAACAACGTTGTTCTTATTTTATCGCAATACCTTTGCGTTTGAAAATGATTAATTCAAAAGAAGGTATTATGAAGGAAAAAGTTTATCCGACTGTTGCTCTTGGCACATGGGCATGGGGGACAGGAGTTGCTGGGGGCGACCAGGTTTTTGGGAACAGCCTCACGGGCGACCAGTTGAAGCTTGTATTTGATGCGGCTATGGAGGCTGGCCTTAACCTATGGGACACAGCAACTGTTTATGGCATGGGTGCATCAGAAGACATCCTCGGTGGTTTTGTAAGGGAATATCCGCGCGAGGATTTAATTCTTTCTACTAAATTTACTCCTCAAATCGCGGATGCGGCTTCAACCAATTCTGTGGAGAAAATGTTGAATGCAAGTCTTGAGCGGCTTGGAACGGATTACGTGGACATTTATTGGATACATAATCCGGCTGATGTGGAGCTTTGGACACCTGGCCTTATTCCGTGTTTGAAAAGCGGCAAGGTCAAGAGTGTTGGCGTTTCCAACCACAATCTTGCAGAATTGAAGCGTGCCGAGGAAATACTTTCGGCTGAAGGTTTCCATGTTTCTGCCGTGCAAAATCATTATAGCTTGCTTTACCGCTCGTCCGAGAAGGCAGGGATTTTGGATTATTGCAAGGAAAACGGAATGACGTTCTTTGCATATATGGTGCTGGAGCAGGGCGCATTGTCAGGAAAGTATGACACGGAACATCCTTTGCCGGAAGGAAGCGCGCGCGGTGAGACATACAACGGACAGCTTCCGCAGATTGAGAAACTGGTAAAAGTAATGCGTGCTGTAGGTGAAGAACATAGCGCTTCGGTTGCACAGGTCGCGATTGCGTGGGCGATAGCAAAGGGCGTGCTGCCTCTGGTTGGTGCCACCAAACCGCGCCATGTGGCTGAAGCCGCTGTCGCTTCCCGTATAAAGCTGACTGATGAGGAGATGCGCCTGATAGAGGAAACTGCTGCAAATACGGAGGCCGACACCCGTGGTTCTTGGGAGCATCCTATGGAATGACACATTCTTAATACGATAACAACTTTAAAAGAACTTCATATCATCCCGCCTGAAACGTGAAAGGGAGCGACTTGCAAGGGAAACTCTGCGCAGGGTTCCTGAATTTACGGAGATGCCGCAAATGTGGTTTTTACATATTCATAAATCAGAACTACCCTGGAAATGTTGGTTCAGGCGGAAGATGGTTGTCAGAAAAAAACAGAGGGAATATATGAAAAAGAATAGAGGAACAGTGCTGGCTCTTTATCCCACTCCTGTAACCGTGGTAGGAGCGATGGTTGACGGAAAGCCAAACTGGACGTTGGTTGCCCATGTCGGCATCATCGGGCACGACCGTATCCTTGTCAGCATGATGAAGTCTCACCGCTCAAACAAAGGCATAAGGCAAAGCGGACGGCTTTCGGTTAATATTGTTGACGAGGCGCTGCTGCCGCAGGCAGACTATACGGGATGCGCGAGCGGAAACAAAGCAGACAAGTCGGGAGTCTTCGCTTACACGGTTGTGAACGGCACAACGCCTTTAATTGATGCTTCGCCTGTGTCTATGGCCTGTGAGGTTGTAGACAATTATGAAACGGAACTTTTCGACAATTTCATTTGCCGCATAGAGTCCACCTATGCTGCCGACGGCATAGTTGACGGAGACGGCAAGATTGATTACACACGTCTGCATCCCGTACTGTTCGAGATGCCCACTTATCAATATCTGCGCACGGGTGAAGTCATAGGCCCTTGTATGAAGCAGGGAAGGGAATACCGTGGCGAAAAGAGCGTGACAAATGCTTGATTTTTTTATGTTCAATGCAGTTCCGGCATGCAAAAGTCGCTAACTTTGCATGCCGGAGCTGTTTATTGAAATGATATGGGTATGAATGATAAGATGATGAATTTCGGCGACATTGTTTACAGTTGCCTTATCCCGCACGATTTCCATTGGGAGCATCGCATGCCGCTGCATTCCGTCGTGTTTGTACGCAGCGGCATGATGGTTGTATGTGAGGACGGCGAGGAGACAGAGGTGAAGGCTGGCAATTATGTGTTCCTGAAACGCGATTGCAGGGTGAACATCAAAAAGACCGCAGTGGGCGAGACGCCTTATAGCGGTGTTGTAGTTATGCTTTCACGCCGTGCGCTTAAGGATTTTTATAGCCGTATGCCATCCGGCAAGGCCGACGCACGCGGCGTTAGGCCGATACGTAAGGTTGCCACTTTCCTGCCGCGCACGGTTTCGCTGCAGGGGCTGTTCAATTCCTTGCTGCCTTATGTTGACCATGAAGAGAAGCCAACGGAAGAGCTGCTTGCCCTGAAGATACAAGAGACTGTATTATGCCTGCTTGCCATCGACCGCAGTTTTTATCCAACCCTGTTCGATTTCAATGAGGCATGGAAAATAGACTTGATGGATTTCATGGAGCGTAATTACACGGAAGACTTGACGTTAGAGGAGTTTGCGTCGTATACGGGGCGGAGCCTTGCCACGTTTAAAAGGGATTTCGCAAAACTGAGCGATATTCCTCCGCAGAGATGGATAATGGAACATCGCCTGGAAAAAGCCAAGAGCCTGCTGCTTGCAGGCGACGGAGTGTCAGCGCAGGAGGTCGCCTATATGGCAGGTTTCAAGAACAGGTCGCATTTTTCCCAGGCGTTCAAGAAGCGGTACGGGGTTGCCCCGAATAATTATCTCAAATTGAACGGTAAAGGTGGCCTGTAAGTTTTCGGTGGTCGCAAGCCGAAACTTTTTCCATGTTTTTATTGATGCAGGCTGGCGCTTGCCGAAATCATAGCTTGCCGCCGATTACAGACAGCCATATCACAATTCTCCATACCCAATTCAAGACACGGCAAATTGGAATGCAAAAGGCCATATTTCGTAATGTAAAAGACGGCCTTTTGCATTGTGAAAGACCGTCTTTCTGCAACACGTTGATTTTCAGTTGTTTGACGTTTATAAATAAACAGCCGTTTTTTTCAGAATAAGGTGAAATGAGAATAGTTATGGCTGACACTCAGAACTTGTAGGTCTGTACGTAAAGGATGGAACGGTTTTGCCGGGATAAATCAATCGTTTATTAGGCGGATTTGCGTGATGCTGTCATCGTGGATTGCCGTATTAAAAAACGTCCCGGGTGAAAATCCGGGACGTTTTTTGACTGCTGTCAGAACTGTTCAAGTATTTCTATTCGCTTTTTTGTGTCGGGATGGGTGCTGAACAGCGAGCTGAAGAAGCTTGTCAGGCCCGGTGCGAAATGCTGAGGATGGATGATGAACAGCTGGGCGATGTCATCGCGCTTGACGTTCTCAAGCCCCGGCTCGCCCGAAATCTTGCGCAATGCGGAGGCGAGGGCGAGCGGATTGCCGCACAGTTCGGCACCTCCTGCGTCGGCCATGTACTCTCTTTTGCGCGAGATTGCAAAGCGTGTGAGCAGCGTGAACAGGTAAGCCACGGCGCAACACAAGGCCGCAATGATGAACACGACAAGCATTGATACGCCGCTGCCGCGGTTGTCTTCGTCGTTGGAAGAGCGGTGGCTCATGCCGCCGAACCAGAAGGCGTTGTACATCATCTGCACCACGAGGCTCATGATGGTTGACACTATGCCTACGAAAATGATGCTTATGATGAGCAGACGGGTGTCGTGGTTGCGTATGTGGGTAAGCTCATGGCCGATGACTCCTGCCAGTTCGTCGTCGTTCAGGCGGTTTATTATGCCGGTAGTCAGCGTTACCGTGTAGCTCTTCTTGTCTATTCCGCTGGCAAATGCGTTAAGCTGGGGGTCGTCAACGATGTTGATTTTCGGCATGTCCATGTTGCAGGCTATGCACAGGTTCTCAACTATGTTGTAAATCCTCGGGTTCTCTTTGCGTGTGACGGGGCGCGAGCCGGTTGCGGCACGCACCATGGCCGTATTTGAGAAATACGCTATCAGGAACCATGCGCCGACTCCGGCAATGACCCACGGAATAGTGTTCAGGAAGTAATGGTTTACCACGGCCGCGTCAAGATGTCGTACAATGTTGCCATACTGGTCGTAAATGCCGCTGCCGAAATAGTTTACCAATGCGAGGAACACCCAAACCATGCCGAGAATGATGACAGGAAACATCAGCAGGAGGATGGTTGTCAGCATGTTGTTGCGGCGGATTTGGGTATGCATTCCTACATATCTCATAATGCGCTTGCTGTTAGAAGTTTATTTCAGGAGCCTTGTCATACGCCGCACGTTCTTCCTGCGGAACTTCAAACATCGGCTCTTTTCCGAAGTGGAACATCTTTGCGAAGATGTTTGACGGGAATGTTTCTACGGCGTTGTTTAGCTCGCGCGTAGTTGAGTTGAAGAAGCGGCGTGCCGCGGCCAGCTTGTTTTCGAGGTCTGACAGTTCTGTCTGCAGGTGCATGAAGTTCTGGTTCGCCTTGAGGTCTGGATATGCCTCGAGCGATACTTTCAGCCCGGCGAGTGCGCTTGTCAGCGCGTTCTCGGCGTTGATTTTGTCGTTTATGCCGGTGGCGTTCATCGCTACTGAGCGTGCCTCGGTCACACGTTGCAGCACTTCGCGCTCGTGTGTCGCGTAACCTTTTACGGTGGATACGAGCTGCGGCACGAGGTCATGGCGCTGTTTCAGCTGGACGTCGATGTTGGCGAAAGCGTTTTCGCGGTTGTTCTTCAGCTTCACAAGGTTGTTGTACAGGCTTACTCCCCATATTACGAGCAGCACTACAACCACTAAGATAATAATTCCAATTGTCATAATTTCAATGTTTTGTTTCAACAAATAGTTTTACAAAGATAATGCCATTTGGCTGAATACGGTTGCCTTGTTAGGATTAAATTCAAATTTTTTTGTTCTTTTATGTTGTCGTTATAACGAATACGCGCCATGTCCGTTGTCCGGACATGGCGCGTATTTGCTTGGTTATTACCTCTTTTTGAGTATTTTCATTACCTTGTTCAGATACTTTTGCGTACCCCTGACGCTGTACCTTGGGCCGCCGTTCCAAGAGCGTATGGCTTTTTCCACATTGTTTTCGGGGTTGTGGTGAGCCTGAATCAGGACGAACATCTCTTTAGATTTCCTGACGTTGAAACGGTCAGACAGTTTGAAGCGCTTTTTGCTTTTCTGCTTCTTAAGAATGTCGTTGCATTCTTTCACCAGTATCGGAGTGATTTGCATCGCTCCGCAAGAGTTTCCGCTTACGGCTTTCGGATTGCCTTCGCTTTCTACTTCAATTATCGCATCCATCACCGGATTCCAATTGAATTTCGAGCTATTCGCTCCCTTGTTGCTTGCGCAGGCGTAAGCGCCTGTGGCAAAAAATAACAAAGTTACAAATACTTTCCTTAATATTCTGTCCATAAAATGTTGTTTATGGCATCTGAACAAATGTATGTGATTGTGTTCGCGGCGCACGGCTTGCGTGTGGGACAAATGCCAAACCGAGCCTGGATGCCAGTTAAAAACTAACGTGAATAGTGGCTTTCAAAACAAAAGAAGATTCACTATCCTTATCTTTTTACCGCTGCAAAGGTATGAAAAAAACTGATACGAGCCAAGTGTTTTGTCTGATTTTTGAACATTTTAATGACTGATTAATGTTTTATATCATGTTGAAAATCAATAAATTGTATGTTAATAATGTAAAAATAAAATACCGTGACGCTTCGTTTTTCAGTATGGGTAAACCTTTCAAACCCCTTGTGTTTACGGCGGTTACGCGGTGTTTTGCTGTGTGCGGTAACAGCAATGGCGGTTCCTGTTTCGCCGGATAAGTGCCGATACGTGGTGCAATGATTGCAGGTAACGGAAAAAATAGTTATATTTGCAGTGGTAAAAAGTGATTATTTCGAGTATTATGTATTACGTTTCAAAGCAAATGGAGATAGCCGGCTGCCATCGTCTTGACCTTCCATACGAAAGCAAGTGCCGCATGGTGCACGGCCATAACTGGATTGTTACGGTGCACTGCAAGGCCAAGGAACTGAACGAAGAGGGCATGGTAGTGGACTTCAAGCGGATAAAGGACAAGATACACGGCTACCTTGACCACGGCGATTTCAACGAGCTGCTGCCGTTCAACCCTACGGCGGAGAACATAGCGCGCTGGATATGCGACCAGGTGGAGCACTGTTACCGCGTTGACATTGAGGAGAGCAGGAACAACAGGGTTACTTATGTAAAGGACGAGGTGTGCGGCGATGCGTGTGAATGAAATCTTTTATTCGTTGCAAGGCGAGGGGTTCTACGCCGGTACGCCTGCGGTGTTCGTGCGTTTTTCAGGCTGTAACCTCAAATGTCCGTTCTGCGACACACTTCACGACGACTTCGTGGAAATGTCGGAAGAAGATATAATGCAGGAAGTGGCCAAATATCCGGCACGGCATGTCGTGATAACGGGCGGCGAGCCTGCATTGCAGCTCACGTCTTCACTCGTAGACCGGCTGCACGCGGCAGGCAAATATGTGCAGATTGAGACTAACGGCACGGTGCCGTTGTCGGCCGGATGCAGTGTAGACTGGGTTACGTGTTCGCCCAAATACCGCCCGGTAAGGCTTGAACACATCGACGAACTGAAGGTTGTCTTCACTTCTTCAGAGCTTGATATGTCGCAGTATGACGGCTTTTCGGCCAAGGTTTATTGCTTGCAGCCGTGCGACGTGGGCGACCGTGAGGCCAATGCGCGCATACTGAATGAGGCCGTCAGCTACTGTCTTGCACACCCCAAGTGGCGTTTGTCGTTGCAAACGCACAAGATGATTAATGTGAGATGATTTTTAGTCGACAAGTTGACAAGGGACGAGCTGACAAGTTAAAGATAGGAGTAGACAAAGAACAAGCAGACGGGCAATATTCTTTGTTGGGTAGCAGGTAACCAACTCGTCTGCTTGTTTCTTGTCTGCTCGTCTACTTTATTTAGCAAAATTCCTTTATAGCCTTGTTCACTATGGCTTCGGCTTCGGTAATGCTGCATTCAAGGCGGCCGCCGGAAGCGTTGAGGTGTCCGCCTCCGTTGAAGTAAAGTTCGGCCATCTTGTTGCATGGAAAGTCGTCAACGGAACGCAGGCTCACCCACACGAGGTTGTCTTTTTCTGTGTCCTCGCGCAGCGAAATGCTTAGTTTGGTGCCCTTTATTTGCAGCGGCATGTTCACCAGTCCTTCGGCGTCGCCCTTTATGTAGTGGAACTTCCGCAGGTCGTCGCGCGTCAGCGTGAAGTATGCGGCGTGGCTTTCTGGCACTACAACCATCTTCTCATACAGCACATATCCGGTCAGCCTCATGCGCCATTCGCTGTAGTTGTTGTACACGTTGCGGTAAATCTTGTCCTTGTTTATGCGCTTGGTAAGCAGCTGGCTGATGATGAAAAATATTTCAGGACGTGTCGAGTTGTACGTAAATCCGCCCGTGTCGGTCATCATGCCGCAGTACAACGGTATGGCGCATTTCTTTGTCATAAGGTCGAACCCGCCGAGCTGCCAGATGATGCGGAACACCAGTTCGCATGTGCTGCATGCTTCGGGGCGCGATATGCACAGGGTTGTATCCATGTCGGGCGCGAGGTGGTGGTCAATCATCACCTTCTTTGCCGGCGACGCGGTGATGGCTTCGGCCATGTTGTCAGTGCGCTGCACGGTGTTGAAGTCAAGGCAGAACAGCAGGTCGGCACCGGCGAGTATCTCGTCGGCGAACGCCTTGTGCTTGTCATACCTCACCATGCGTTCCGTTCCGGGCAGCCATTGCAGGAAGTCGGGGTAGGCGTCGGGCACGAGCATCACGGGCACTTTGCCTGACGAATACAGGTATTCGGCCATGCCGAGCACCGAGCCTATGGCGTCGCCGTCGGGGCTGCGGTGGCAGCAAAGGGCTATTTTTTCTGAAGAGCCGATAAGCTCTTGCAGCTTTGACAGCTCTTCGTCGTTGAGTAGGTTGATGTCCATTGTGTAGTGTTTGCGGTTATACGGTTATGAGGTTTTAAGGTTGACTTTAATGCTTGAATAATAGTGGTGTCGCCGTTTTTTCAATTGAAATCCAATTGGAAAACCGTACAACCGCATAACCTTAAAACCTCATAACCTAAAAACCTTACCAAAGTTTTTCGGGATAAACTCCTTCGTTTACAAGTGTTTGTATTTTGTCTACGCCGCTCTGGCGGTCGGCGGCGTATGTCACGCCGAACCATTTGCTCGTGGTATCGAGCACTTTCACCGTTGCCGTGCCGTCGTTGATTAGCTTGTTTACCATCAGCGGGATAAAGAACTCCGCCTTGGGATTGGCCATGTTGGCCGGGTCAGACAGGAAAGTCTTGAAGTACTCCTCGCTGTGTGTGAAGTAGTCGGGCGTGAAACCCCACATGTTCATCGACACAGGCGTGTTGTCGTCAACGGCCACCCACTGTCCCTGCTCGTCCTTGTAGCATACCGGGCCGTCAACGCGCATTATCTCGGTGCGCTCCACTACGGTTGTAAGACATTCGTCGCTGTCTTTCGAGCAGATGCCGCGCGCCACCGTGCCGTTTTCAGACAATGTGTTGCCCACGCGGAAGCCCACCATGGCGTAGCGGTTCTGGCTGCCTTCTGGCAGGTCGGCCAGGAACTTGCCGATAACCATGAAGGCGTCGCGGTTGTAGAAGTCGTCGCAGTTGATTACGCAGAACGGCTCGCGGATAACGTCCTTCGCCATGAGCACGGCGTGGTTCGTACCCCACGGCTTTACGCGGCCTTCGGGGCAGGTAAAGCCCTCGGGCAGAGCGTCAAGGCTCTGGAAGCACAGCTCAACGGGCACGTGACCCTCATATTTGCTAAGTATCTTCTCGCGGAAGTCCTGCTCGAAGTCCTTGCGGATAACGAAAACAATCTTGCCGAAGCCGGCCTTGATGGCGTCATAGATAGAGTAGTCCATGATGGTTTCGCCGTTGGGGCCGAGGCCGTCGAGCTGCTTCAGTCCGCCGTAACGGCTGCCCATGCCGGCAGCCAGGAGTAATAACGTAGGTTTCATAATATCTTTTGTTTATACCTTAAATATATAGTATGCTTTTCGGTTGTTCACGGCGTGCGGCATGCAAGCCATGCCGCGCGTGGGTGTTTGCGATGTGCAAATATAGTGATTTTTGTTAAAAAAGGGAATATTTGCAGGCTTTAATTATCTAAATTACGGCTCATAGGCATATCTGCTGCGTTGCATGCCGTTGTCAAGCGAGGTTGATGCAAGCCTCTATTGCAATCAAATAAAAGCAGGTAATCAAGCTCCATTCCTTTAGGAAGGTTAGAGCGGGGCTGTTCTTAATTAAGAATGAAAAATTAAAAATGAATAATTATGATTACCTTTCAAGACTGTCTGCACACAAGGCAAATCATAATTGTCAATTAGCTTAACGCTGACTTTCAGTTCTCCTTTCTCCGTTCTCAATCTAAAAGGGGACCATCCGCAAATCTGTTGGACATGCGGTTACGCATAATTCGCCCCCTCCGGGGACGGATGCGATAATTAAGCTTTATCCAACTGATTTGCGGATGAACCCCAAGAGATGGCATTTTGCATTGTGAAAAGCCACCTTTTACGCGCTGAAAGGCCACCTTTTGCAATGCGAAAGGTGGCCTATTGGAAAGCGGCTGACAGTCAACTGATTACAGACTTGCCATGAATGAGACTTCTTATTGATGCCGTTACATTTTTGTTGGGTATAAAAGTTCGAGTATGGCTACAACAAATATAAGCCACCATAACCAAGCATCGTAACCCAAGTCCATGGAATAGCATACGGTAAGTCCGACAATTGCAAGCATAAGGTCGTTCAAGTTGTCTTTTGGAGTTCCTACCATGAATCTTGCAAAAGCATTGAAGCCTTTGCTGGCTGCATATATGGCATATCCGATGGAGATAATGCCAAGGCCTCCCGACAATATGAAAACGGTGTTGAATATCCATTCCTTCTGTTCCGTTATGGGGGAAATGGCGTAAAGCATCAACGCAAACCTTGGAAGGCTTGACATTATGTGCGGTTTTATGCGTTGCATGTTCATTTTGTCTATTAATTAAGTTATGATTGAGAAAGGGATATTGAAGGTTTGCGGCATTGTTCCAATTTGTCAGAACGGGTAGCCTATGGCAAGGTGTATGGCCTGTCCGTCCTTGAATTTCGGTATGTTGTAGAAGCCGCTCTTGCCTGTTTCGTAAGGCACGTGGAGGCCGATGCCCCAGTCGAGGCGCAGCACGAGGAAGTCCAAATCGTAACGTATGCCGATGCCGGTGCCGAGCGCCATCTCCTTAAGAGCGTTCTTGAACTTGAACTGTGCGCCGTGGCGGTAGCCGTCGTCGCGCAGCGCCCACACGTTGCCTGCATCGATGAAAGTCGCCCCATACAGGCTGCCGAAGAGGTTGAAGCGGTATTCAAGGTTCAGCTGCAGCTTGATGTCGCCAGTCTGGTCGAGGTATGACAGGCGCGACACGTCGGTGGTGTAGCTGCCGGGGCCGATGCTGCGCACGGCGAACGCCCTGATGCTGTTGGCTCCGCCCACGTAGAACTGCTCGCTGTATGGCGCGCTCTCGCTGTTGCCGTAAGAGTAGATTACGCCTGCGTCGGCGTGGGCAACGAGCTGTGACTTCTGCCCTAATTGCCACGTCTTGCTTATGTTTGTCTCAATTTTGAAGAATTGTGCGTAAGGGTTGTTGAACAGCTGCTTGTTGGCTTCGTTCCATTTGTTGCCTGCCGCCATGTAGCCCAATGAAAGAATGTTGCCCGACTCGGTGAGCGTCGTTTCCCATACGAATGGGTTGCGGCTGCGCATTTTCGAGCTGTAGGTCAGCGTGTAGTGCATCTTCGGTATGAACACGTCCTGCATCGACGTTTGCAGGTAAGGGTTGTTGTATAGGATTGAGTCAAACTTTGCAGTGGTGCGGTTGAGCTTCTGGTACTTCAGTGTGAGCGGACTGAACTCGTGTCTCCATTTGTCGGAGCGCTGCCACGTGTACGTCCATTCAGCCGAGAACGTGTGCATCCTGAAATAGCTCGGGCGGTTGAGCACGTTCATGCCCACCTTGGCGTATGTTGACGGCGTGGTGTAGAAGCGCCGTCTGAACTTGAGGAAAGGCACCACGAGGCGCGGAAACTCAATGGATGCGTCAAGTCCGTATTCGTATGAGTTCATGTTGCCTCCCGAACCGTTGACGTTTCCGCCCTGCTCCCATTCGTATGAGCCGTGCAGGTTGATGTCAAGTTTCTCTCCTCCGCGGAACGCGTTGCGTTTGGTGAAACCTATTACAAGTTCGGGGCCGTGGCGTCCGTTTATCTTGTTGCGGTAATTTGTTTCGATGTAGAAGTCGTATGGCTTGCCGAACGTGCAGGTGAGGTCTACGTCAAGGGTGTCGCTGCGCCCCGTGGTGTCACGCGGCGTGAAGGTGAATTCGGCCGAGCTGAACAGTCCCGAACCGTTGATTTTATTCGCCGATTCTATGTATTTGTCGTAGTTGAACAGTTGGCGGGGGCGCAGTTTCAGGTCGGCCAATATGATTCTTGGACGTATTGGAGGGCGTCTGCCGTTGAACTTTACGGCGAAATAGCGGTGGCTGAATGAGTCTTTCAGCTCTTCCATGAACTGCTTGCGCAGGTTGATGCTTATTTTCCCGATATACCATTTGCGCTTTGCTACCGACGGAAGGTTGGCCGCCATCTGCAGGCGAAGCTTGGCTTTGCCCGGCATGGCTGTAGTGTCTGCAAGATATGAGGCGAAGCTTGGCTGGTAAAAATAATATCCGTTGTTGCGGAACAGGGTTGACAGGCGGTTGCGTTCGGCGTCCATTACCGATGCGTCGAGAGGCGAGCCGGGTTTTAGCATTGTCTCGCTCCTTGTCGTGTTGATAAGGCTGTCGGCTTCATGCGGGAAGCCGATGTATTCAAGCGAGTCAACGGTGAACAGCCTTCCGAAGTCAACGGTGTAGCCGATTTTCGCTTTCTTGGGGTTTTTCTGCTCGATAATCTTGTAGCTTACCTTGCCGTTAAGGTAGCCGTGGCTTTGCAGGACTGACTGTGCCACAGACGCGCGCAGTTCAGGGTTTACCTGCCGCATCAGCACGGGAGCCTTGCCGAAGGTTTTTGTTATCCATCTGGCAATCTTGTTTCTTGAACCTGAAAAGGCGTTCCATATCCATAGGCCGTATGGGAATGGTGTGCGGTAATAAGAACTTCCGAAGAGTGCGCCGTTGGGAGCCGTTGCCAAGGCAGACTCTACTTCTTCCTTTGTCGTTGCCAAGTGGTCGGCTTCTTCATCGCTGATGCTGTCTTCGTTGATGTCCGCATATTTTATTTTTTCGAGTCCTATGAACAGCTGGTCGCTGTCGCGCAGGTTCTTCGTTGTTGAACATGACGCTAACATGACAATTACGGCGACAGCCGGTAATCCGCCGCTTAGCGTAATGTGGCGGAACGCTGAAATCATGTGCGACATGAAAGATTTGACGCTTGTATTACGTTTCATCGTTGTTTGCTTTTAGTTGAATCGGCCGGCTGGGTTTCTTTCGTGGCCTTTTTCTTTTTCCCGAAGCTGAATATGTCCTTGAAGTTTTGCAGGCTGCGGCGCCAGATGAAGCCTGCTCCATATTCACGCACTGTGCCCTCAAGCCAGTCGTAGGAGTTGTTGTCGTAGTAAACTTTCAGATATTTGTCTGAAGATTCGCCGAGGCGGTATTCCAGTGTCACGTTGTCGAAGAATGATTCATTCTGGTTGGCTACGTCAGGTCCTGTTGATACTTTGCCGCCTACTACTATTTTTATGCGGTTGTTCCAAAAACGTTTTGCGAATTTGAATGAATAGTCCGTATGCGTGCTTCCGCTTGCGTCGGTAGAGTTGTCCATGCCGAAGCTGAGGTCGAGCGAACGCAGTGCGCTGCCGGTGATGTTGTTGATTTCACTTTGCAGGAAAGAGTTTAGGGCATTGTTCATCGAGAATTTGCTCGTGTTGCCGCTTGCGAGATACATTCCTGTTGTGAGCATCGTCACGGCTATCTTGCCGCGCTGCTCTACACTCATCGACTGCAGTTCGGTGTCCAGCGTCATGTCTTCTGGCGCGCTGATGGTGAATTCAAGCCCCATGTCAGAGAGGGTCTTGGTTATGACGACGCCACAGTCGAATTCTACTGTGCGCCCTTCGCTGCTGCCTCCTGACGAGACGTTGGCCCTTGTGCGCTCCGTAGCGGTGATGTTCAGCCTCGGATTCATCGGGTCTCCTGTAAATTCTATGTAGCTTCCGTCCTGTATGGTGAATGTCTTGAGGGGGATTACGGGCAGAGAATATTTCATCGTGCCGTTGTCAAGTGTGTAGCGCCCTGTCAGCCGTATGTCGCCCGTCAGGCCGTATTGCATTCTCAGGCTTCCGCCTCCCATTAGGTCGATGTAGTTCGAGTGGTCGTCGTTCAGGTAGCACATTATGTGCGCACCCTGTGCCACGTTCAGTGTCAAGTCCATCTTGAAGCCTGAAATGGGCTGGTGCTCTACTACGGTGGCTGCGGTGTCTTCAAAGTTGACAAACTTTACAAGTTCGTCCATACGGTTGTCGGTGGAAAGCGGAGTGTCGCGCAGGATGTAAGACATGTCGGTAGAGCCGAGTACGTCAAGCCGTCCGAGCATTTCGAGCCGTTCCAACGGCCCCCTCATGGTTGCGAATACATCGACGAACGCTTTTCCGAAAGCTATGCTGCGGCGGTTTTCCTTCGCGTCTATTATTTTGAAATTGCGTGCTGCAATGTTCAAGTCCATGTTCATGTTGTTGATGTCGGAAAAGTCAACATTGCCGTCAATTGTCAGCGGATTGTCGTTGTTCGAGTACATCTTGAAGTTCTCGAACAGGAGATTGCTGCCTACAATGCGTACAGGTTCTTCGCTCCACCGCATCTTTATGCCGTATTGCGCGCTGCGCATATAGCAAGAGTCGAACTTTATTTCGCCGTTTGCGCGTGGGTTGTCAAGCTTCCCCTTCACTGCCAGTTCTCCGTCGGCATATCCCGTGAGGCGTATTATCCTGTCGGGGATGAAGCCGTTAACCAGGCGCACCGGCATGTGTGTCATCCTGAGTTCTGCGTCAAGGTCGCTTTCTTCTGACTTGTATGTGCCGCTTAGTTCAGCCACTTGCTCGTCGTTGCAGCTTAGCACGCCGTCAAGGGTGTGTGTGCCGTCGCTTTGCGGCATGTATACAAATTCAGTGCTAAGGTCTCCCATGCGGCTGCGTTCGTAAGTCATGTTGTCGATTGACATCGACGAAGAAAGTGACAAGGCGTCCTTTGTCTGTACGATATGGAAGTCGCCGTTCATTATTCCCGTGATGTTCGGCATATACGGGACAACGGACAGGACTTTTTCCAAATCGAACTTGTTTAGCCCGATGGTAATGTCTTGCAGGGCTTCAGTGTTCCCGTCGTCCGAGTAAATGTGCACACCGGTTCCGTCGTCAGCCGTAAGCTGGAGCTTTGCCGACACACGCCTGTCGGCGCCCATGTATAGGAAGTTGTCTTCGTTTACATTGAATTTCTTGTAGCCGAGTATTGTTCCGTCGGTCAGCATGTGCACTTTTATGCCGTGTTCTTCCATTGACGCTTCCATGCCCAGCTTTACTCCAAGGCTGTCGTTCGCGTCGTAGAACCTTATGTTCGCCCCGGAACCTTTCTTGAATATGTATCCGTCGAGCAGCGCGTTGAACACGTATTGTTTGTTTTTCTTGTTGTTCCTTACTTGGGCGTTGTACGTGCAGTTTGTTGAGTCGGAGTTTATGTTGAATCGTATCGTGTCAAGCGTAAGCGCGCTGTTTTGGAGCTTTAGCAGCTGGACGTTGCCGTTGAGGCCAAGCGTCGGCGATGATGATATGTCGATGTCGGCGTCTTGGAACGTGAACCCTTTTCTTGCAATGAAGCGGCTCAACGGGTTGTCTTTGCCCGTGGTGAGGTAAAGCTGTGCCAGTGGCAGCTTTTTGCGTAGTTCTGAAACGTCTATCTGCTTGTTTTTCAGCTCTGTTGACAGCTCTTGGGCGAACTCTCCGGCCTTGTCGAGTATTTTCTTGTAGCCGCCTCGTCCGTTGAAGTGCAGCTTGAAGTCGCCGCATTCAGTCACAAAGTGTGTTGTGTCCTTGCTTGTGAGAATGTCTACAAGGAGGTCGTCCGGGCGGTATATCCTGCCAGAATCTGCTATTGTAAGGTCGTTAATCATGCCGCTTACGCGGAGCATCGTCTTCATGTCGGTGCCTACGTCGACGCGGCAGCGCAACGATGTGGCGAGCTGCGATTCCGTAAGCCGCAGGCCGTACCAGTCGGTATAGGCAACGTCGGCAGTCAGTGTGGAGCTTATCATCTTTTTGCTCATCCTTGCGTCGAGGGCGATAATGCCTTTTGCCAAGGGATTGTCGCTGTTCAGCTCGGCGTAGGCTCTGCCGTTTGCCATGTCTGTTTGCAGGCTGATACTGTCAAGGTTGTATGTTCCTATGCTGAATTTGTCGATGCTTGCCTTGGCGGCCAGCTTTGTGCGCGGCGACATGAAATTTGTTCCTCTTCCTTTTATTGCGGCGTGTGCGGTCAGGTCGCCTATGCTGTCGCTAAGTAAGAAGTGGCTTGTTTTCAGGTTTTCGGCCGAGAGTGAAGCGTCATAGCTCATGTCAGCTGCGTTGAAAAAGCCTTCCGCCTTTACCTTTCCGCCGCCTTCAGTGGCGGTCAGGTCGGCCCGGTAGAGTTTGCCGTCAATGCCGATGTCGCCTTCCATCCCGATGTTCTTCGGTATGTTTGCGGCTATGTCTTGGGCTTTTAACAGTTCGTTTACGAAGCCAAGGTCGTAAGTCCTGGCGTCGAGCTTGATTGATGCTCGCAGGTTGTCGGTGTCGGTAATGTTGCCGGCCGTACCGCTGATGTTTACGTTGAACGCGGAAGGCAGCTTGATGTTTATTCCGCCGAAATTCAGTTTCTTGATGTTGCCGGCAACCGCGGCTTTCATGCTAAGCGGCTGGTTGGGCCAACGGCGGACGAAGCCGGTTGGCATGTCTCCCATAAAGAGCATGATGTCCTGTTTGCCTATGGCACAGTCTGCCTTTGCGCTTATCCTGCCGGGAGTTTTCTCGTCAAACGCGTCAAGGTCCATTGCAACCTGTGCGGAAAGGCTGGAGTTCGGCGTGCTGATGCTTATTGACGGTACGAAAAGGCGTGTAGAGTCCATGTCTATGTTGCCGGCAATCCTTTCCACGGCTATTCCGCTCTTTTCCTTGAACGAGCATTCGCGCAGCGACAGCTTTATGTCAGGCTGGCGGAAATAGATGGAGTCAATGCCTATTGTGACTCCAGACAGGGCTATGTGGTTGGGGTCAAGCCCTTTCGCAGGCTCTTCAAAATTGTTGTCGTATACCAGCTGGCTGTCGGCAATGTCAAGCCTGTTGATTTTGTAAAGTCCCGAAAACAGGTCGAAGTACCCGTTTCTCGCTTCCGTCTTTCCGAGATAGGCTCCTATCTGCAGCGTGTCGCCGGGCATGTGTACGGTCACTCCGGTTTTTGATATGTCAAGTTTGTCAACGGCTATTTTCCAGTTGTTCTTCGTAGTGGATGTGTCGGGCGGCACGGTGTCGCTCAATTCTACGCTGACTGTGGCGTCGGCCAGTGCGGCCTCGTTTATCTTCACAGTCTCCTTGCCCAAGTCTATGCCGTGGCTTTGCAGGTATAGGCGGCCGATGTTGCCGTTCACCCGGGCCGAGCTTACCAGCCCGGCAGTGTTTAGCTTCACGTCGTTTAGTTCCAACGCGTCTATTTCTACTTTCTGCTTCAGCAGCGGCCATAATTGCACGTCCACAACAAGGCTTCCGACGTCGGCGATGGTGTCTTTCTTATGCGGCAGCGAGTCGTTAGGCTGAAGCATCTTGAAGCCTACAACGCAGAGGTCGAGCGGAAAGGCGAGTTTTACCCGTTCCACGGATATTTCCATTCCTGTTTGCTTGGAGGCGTATGATGCCACTTGCTTTACAAGCCAGTTCTGGACAGGTGGAAGATAGAGTGATATAGCCAATATTATGAACAGTAAAATCGGTGTCAGGACAATACCGATTCCCCACTTCAGTATTTTTTTTCTTTGCACAGAATGATTTGAATTTGGTACAGTCGATGTGCAAAGTAAGCAATTATTTTGGAAAACAAAAAACGTTTTGCCAACAAAAATTGTACAGCGTCATGTTTTTCGGTTCATCCGCAATTTCGTTGGGCAATATTCACAAACAATGAAATTATTTCATAAAATTCCTGTCATCTGTCAGTTATGGAGGTAACAAACTGACAATAAAGAAGTTAAGGGCTGACAGATACATTTGTAAATGTGTCAGTTCTTGCCATTTGCGGCTGACGGCGGCTTATAGTCAGTGACGGCGTCTGTCAGCTTCCAAAGTGCTGATTGTCAGACTGATGGGAGTAAAACTGACAGATGACAGACATTTTACTATTATTAATGTCAACTCGGTATAATGAGATATGTCGCCGCATTCTGTGCCGGCAGATTATAAATCCTCCGATATGTTGGTTCGGGAATAATAAGTTGTGTCCTTATAAAGTAAAAATGACATGTGGCGGTGAACCGCGTTTTATGCTGTCATGTCGTAAGTCGCTTTATATCAGCGATTTGCTGCGTGCAGTGACAGTGGTTCCCAATTCTTCATCGACTGTTACATCGTCGCCTGCTGTGTGTGCCGTCAGGATAGTTGAAAGGGTTACATGCTTCCTGCGGAAAAACAAAAGACGTTCAATCGCCTTGTAAAAGGTGCTCTTTTAAGCAGTGATATGCCACATTTTGCAAGGCAAAAGGTGGCATACCGCAATCGGTTATATAAGCGGCAATGTGATTGCTGCCGGTTTGTTTTATTTCGTTATTTCCAGCCATAGCCTGTCGTCAGGCACAGGACTTTCTACGCTTATTGGTTCCTTTGAGACGGGGTGGACAAATTCTACCCTGCGTGCCAACAGCGATATGCTGCCGTCGGGATTGCTGCGCCGTGCGCCGTATTTCAGGTCGCCTTTGATGGGGCATCCGATTTTAGCCAGCTGGCATCGTATCTGGTGGTGGCGGCCGGTCATCAGTTCCACTTCCACCAGGGTATATATTTCTGACTGGCCGATTACTTTATAATGTAGCATCGCCTTTTTTGCTCCCGGCACTTCCCTGTCGTATGCGTAACTCTTGTTTTGCTTCTCGTTGCGTGTCAGCCAGTGGGTAAGCGTGGCTTCCGGCACTTCGGGGCGGCTCTGGCAAATCGCCCAGTATGTTTTTTTAACGTCGCCGTTGCGGAACATGTCGTTCAGCCTCGCCAGCGCTTTTGACGTCTTTGCGAAGACAACAAGCCCCCACACGGGCCGGTCGAGCCTATGTGCAATGCCAAGAAACACATTGCCCGGTTTTGCGTATTTTTCCTTGATGTACGCTTTGACTTCGTCGGCAAGTGTGCGGTCGCCGGTCTTGTCGCCCTGTACAATCTCGCCGCTGCGTTTGCTTACAATAATTATATGGTTGTCTTCGAAAACAACATTCATATAGAAATGAATAATGAGAAATGAATAATGAAGAATGGATGAAAATGAAGAATGAAAAATAGAAGAATGAATAATCGCTGCTTGCGGTTTAATGTTTAGTCTGATTATTCATTTTTCATTTTTTCATTCTTCATTTATTGTTTACATGTTCATTCCGCCGTCAACCTGGATAACTTGTCCGGTTACATACGAAGACAGGTCTGAAGCAAGGAAAGTCGCCACATTTGCAATGTCTTCTACCTGGCCGGCACGGCGCAGTGGTATCTTCTGTATCCACTCCTTGCGGATATTGTCGGGAAGAGCCTCTGTCATTGCGGTCTCGATGAAGCCCGGGGCGATGGCGTTTGCACGGATGCCGCGTGAGCCTATTTCCTGTCCGATGCTCTTGGCAAGGGCGATGAGTCCTGCCTTTGATGCGGCATAGTTGCATTGTCCGGCATTGCCGTGTACGCCTACTACTGACGCCATGTTGATTATGCTGCCGCTCTTCTGGCGCATCATGATGGGAGTGCAGGCGTGTATGAAGTTGAATGCCGACTTAAGGTTGACAGCTATTACTGCGTCCCATTGTGCTTCGGTCATGCGCATCATGAGTCCGTCTTTTGTTATGCCGGCGTTGTTTACAAGGATGTCGATTGCCCCGAAGTCCTCTTTAACCTGCTTGACCACTTCTTCTGTCTGTGCGAAGTCAGCGGCATTGCTTGCATATCCTTTTGCCTTTACGCCTTTAGCGGCTATTTCTGCTTCTGTCGCTTTGCCGTTCTCGTCAATTACGAGGTCTGTGAATGCGATGTTTGCGCCTTCTTCGGCGAATTTCAGCGCGATGGCTTTGCCTATACCGCGCGCCGCTCCTGTGATGAGGGCGGTCTTACCTGATAATAATCCCATTTTTAGTTTGTTTTATTTTATAATGAAACTTATGTCCTTGCAGTTAAAGCCGGCAGGCAATCGGGCCGTTGCCGGCTTTGCGTGTCATTTCGTAATCGACTTTCCCAAAGCTCCGTAAACCACCTTTGCCACGAGGGGTTTGCTTGCTTCAGGCGTCATTCCGTGCCCGAGGCGTCCGCAGATGAACGGCACTTCAAGGCCTTTGATGCAGTAGTGCGTGATGTCGGCCACGAGTTCCACATTGTCGATGTCGAATTCTCCGTCGGCCTTGCCGTCCGCATATACCTTACGGAACAGCTCTATTTCGTCTTCGTCGAAGTTCTTTCTTACCTTCTCTACCATCCAAATGTTGCGGAAGAAAGCGGCGCGCAGGTTGCCGTTGCGCATCACCGTTTCCTTAATCATGTTCAGGTGGGTGTAGATAAGCTCTATAATCTTGTCTTGCGGGCGTATTTTCTTTGCGGCCACTTCGTCCATCTTGTCGGAAAGCCTTTCCAGCTCCGACTCGATTACGGCGTAGTACACGTCTTCTTTACTCTTAAAGTATGTGTAAAGAGTCCTCCGGCCTTTGCCCGAAGCGCGTGCAATGTCGTTCATTGTTGTGTTTTCCAGGCCGTTTTTGGCGAATAGCTGCCTGGCTACATCAACTAATTTATGCCTTGTTTTTGATATTGACATTTTGCCAATTCCTCCCTTACTTTGTTTTTGCACATTTGGTTTGACGTGTGCAAAAGTATCAAATTTATTTGATACGGCAAAATATTTTGGCTGTATTAATGTTTTGTTGTGTCGCCGGACAGGCATTTCCGACACTTTTTATGGTGGTAATGGTAGTGGATTTCTGTTTGTGTACACATTAATAATATAATATAGAGCCGATTTTACGGCAATATGGCCTTCGCAGTATTAAAATAATTAAAAAAGTACGGCGAAAATTTGCAAGGTTTGATGAAAAGCAGTACCTTTGCACTCGCAAATCAGAAATGAGGCGCGTTACACATTAAATAATATCGCGGAGTGGAGCAGTTGGTAGCTCGCCAGGCTCATAACCTGGAGGTCGCATGTTCGAGTCCTGCCTCCGCAACTTTCGACAACCTGCTGACATACGGCAGGTTGTTTTTGTTTGTGGATTGTTAGCAAATACGTGTGGAGTTTGCGTGGTTTGTTATAAAAAAGCATAATAATGTTTGTTCCTGTACATTGGTTGTCGAATTTTTTGTAATTTTGTGGCCGTTGTTATAACATCAATATGGTGAAATGAAGAAATTGGCATTCGCTTTCATTGCGCTGCTTGGTTTGATTGCAGTCGCAAGTTGTGATGATACAGAGACTTATGCTGAACAGCGTGACCGTGAAAATTCAGCCATAAGGAGCTTTATCCGTGAAAACGGTATCGAAGTCTTGACCGAATCGGAATTCAGGAATAACGGCTATGAGACGGATACCACGAAGCATGAGTATGTGCTTATGCAGAGTTCCGGCGTATATATGCAGATTGTAAGAAAAGGGGAGGGCGAGCCGCTTGAGGACGGTGAGACGGCAACCGTGCTCTGCCGCTTTACGGAGTACAACCTGCTTACCGATTCGTTGCAGCTTACAAACAACATTCTTTCTTTTGCGTCAATTCCCGAAAAGATGAGTGTTACGAATACCAGTGGCTCGTTTACTGCGTCGTTTGATACCAGTTCAAGCCTTATGTACACGTTTTACTCGACTACATCCGTTCCTACGGGATGGCTTGTGCCGTTCAATTATATAAATTTGGGCCGGCATACTGACTCGGGCGCCATTGCAAAGGTCAATCTTATAGTACCAAGTACGGCAGGGCATAATTACGCCTCGTCGGGTGTTTACCCCTGTTTTTATGAAATAACTTACGAGCGAGGGAGATAATGATAAGTTAAGGGTAAGGGAAAATAGCTTTACGGAGTCCTGCAAAGTTGTTTCTTGGTTCTTGCCCCTTTGACTCTCGATTCTTAATTTTTAATACTCATGACACTTATAAAATCAATATCCGGAATTCGTGGAACAATAGGCGGACGTACAGGCGACACGCTCAATCCGCTTGACATCGTAAAGTTTGCAAGTGCCTATGCCATGTTTATCCGCAATAGCCGCGGCGACAAGTGCTGCGGAAAGATAGTTGTGGGACGTGACGCCCGAATTTCAGGCGATATGGTTCGCAACATTGTGTGCGGAACGTTGATGGGCGCTGGGTTTGATGTGATTGACATCGGACTTGCCACAACTCCTACAACCGAACTTGCCGTGCGGATGTCAGGGGCTGACGGAGGCATAATAATTACCGCCAGCCACAATCCCCGCCAGTGGAACGCTTTGAAGCTGCTGAACAGCGAGGGGGAGTTTCTTGACAAAAACGAGGGCAACGAGGTGCTTGACATAGCAGAGCGTGAGGATTTCACGTATGCAGAAGTTGACGGTCTCGGCAAATACATCAGTGACGATACTTTCAATGAAAGGCACATTGAGGCGGTGCTGGCCTTGCCGCTCGTTGATGTTGAGGCTGTAAGGAAAGCGCGTTTCCGTGTGTGCGTTGATGCAATCAACAGCGTCGGCGGCGTTATCCTGCCGGATTTGTTCAAGGCTCTCGGTGTTGAGTGCGAAGTGCTTAACGGCACTCCCGACGGCGATTTCGCCCATAATCCAGAACCGCTTGAGAAGAACCTTGGCGGTATAATGGAGCGTATGCGTGCCGGCGGCTTTGACCTTGGCATTGTCGTTGACCCTGACGTTGACCGCCTTGCGTTCATTTGCGAGGACGGCCGTATGTTCGGTGAGGAATACACGCTGGTGTCGGTGGCCGATTATGTTTTAAGCCACACGCCGGGCAATACCGTAAGCAATCTTAGCAGCACCCGTGCGTTGCGCGATGTTACCGAGCGTCATGGCGGCAAGTATGCTGCAGCGGCGGTCGGCGAAGTGAACGTTACGACCAAGATGAAAGAAGTTGGGGCGGTCATCGGCGGTGAAGGCAACGGCGGAGTGATTTATCCTGAGTGCCATTATGGCCGCGACGCTCTCGTGGGTATCGCCCTTTTCCTTTCGTCGTTGGCGCAGAAAGGATGCAAGGTGAGCGAGCTGCGCGCTACGTTGCCGGATTACTACATTGCCAAAAACCGTATAGACCTTACACCGGCTACAGACATAGATGCAATTCTTGCAAAGGTTAAGCAGATGTATGCCGGCCAGCAGGTAAACGATATTGACGGGGTTAAGATAGATTTCCCTGACAAGTGGGTACACCTGCGCAAGTCGAACACCGAACCAATCATCCGTGTTTATAGCGAGGCGGCCACAATGGAAGAGGCCGATGCGCTTGGAAAGCAGATGATGAAATTGGTTGAAGACATGCAGTGATATATGGTGCAACACGTTTGTTGCCCCGTTTTACCATCGCAGACCGCTTTCCTGTAAGGCGGTCTGCGATGTTTTTATATACGGTGTGTCCTGTTGGTCGGGTCTCAAAGTGTCGGGTTTTCTTTTGACGTTTGTTTGCAGGATGACGTTGTGTAAACCAGGAAATTATGATGATGCGTCTGCAAAACATTTAGTTATCGTGTATTTTGTGTTTTTGTTCCTTCTTATGGTGGAAAAATGCGTCAAATTGTTCACGATTCATGAATCGTGAACAATTTGATTTGCAAAAATATTTATTCTGTCTTAATTTTGCGGCGAATGTTTGATTTACCGTACCGTGCTTGGCCTAAAAATTAAAGATTAGGAGATATTGGATATCCTTGTTGACCTTCAGGGCAGGGTAGTGCGCAATGTGAACGCCGCTTCAATTGAGCAATGTAATCAATGTAGGCAACCTCACCGAGGGCATCTACGTGCTTGATGTCAACGCACGCGGCACTCACAAGTCGTTCAAGGTTATTGTAAAGCATTAAAATGAATGTTTAATGAGAGAGTGATAATAGATTTCTTAAAATGATTTCGTGGATTGCGCTTGCCTGTCGTGATGACAGGCAGGCGTTTTTTTGCTTCCGCAGGGTTGTGTTTCTGGCCGGTGTGGTGTAGGCGTAAAGTATCAAGTGTTTTGTATAGTGTATCCGTAGGGTACTTGTTCATGAGGCTTCGTATCTTTGTGCGTTTTTAGTGTGGGTTAGATAAGCATATACTTGAAAACTAATGATATTATGCAAAAGAAAAAACAGCCAGAAGCCTTTAAGGTAAGTGTATTCAAGAATTTTCTCAACGGTGAGCATATCGCCGTTTGCAGTTTGGAAGATGTTGTGCGGATGATACGCCGTGGCGATTATGCCGAAGCCATATCCGATTACCGTTGCGCCGCTCCGGCGATGCTGTTGTCTGCCGGTGGAGGCGAAGTTGTCAGGAGCGGTGTGCGAATGGCATCTAATAGTATTCCGCGGCTATGCTTCGCAGCCGAGTATCGCAGGTGTAACGGCAGACGGAAAGTGCTGCGCCGCAACGGCCTTGTTTTGATAGAGATTGACGGCCTGAAAGACTTTGATACTGCCGTAAAACTCCGTAATGCGGCCGCCCGACAGCTTTATACTCTCCTTGTGTTCATTGGTGCGAATGGATGTTCGGTTGAAATTTTGTGCAGCATTTCGCGGATTGACGGCAGTATGCCGGTTGACGATGCCGCTTTTTGTCGCCTTATGGCTGAAGGATACAGGCGTTTGCACTATGTGTATTCGTCGCAGCTCGATGTAAACATTCCCTTGGCTGCGCCTGCTGCTGATGCAATGTGCCTTATGAGTGCCGATGCAGGTGTGTTCTACAACCCTCATGCCGTGACGTTTGCCGTTGACATTGAACGCACGACAGCCTCTTTCAGCACTTCGGGCGGCAACGGACATGATGCTGGAGAGTCGCCGCTGCCGGGCAAGACGGTTGACGAGGCTCACCGCTACATATTCTATTCATGCTGGAACGCCGTGCTCGATGCCGGTCTTGACATGGCCGACCCTTATTTCGCCGAGCAGGCGATAACGCTGCTTGCGCGCCATTGCCGCCGCTCGGGACTGCCTGAACAGATGTGTGTCGAGCGTGCGTCGCGCATTGATGAGCTTGGCGGCGACCGTGACCTTATCACCATGCTCTTCAGTCAGGCATACTCAGGCGGCATCGTCCGCGCCAATCCGACGGCCTGCGTGCCCTTTCCGGCGCTGACGGCAATGAAGCTTGACAACTTTTTCAACAAGCGTTACCGCCTTCGCCGCAATGTTCTGACGGGTGTCGTGGAGTACAAACCGCTCGGTTCGTATGACACTGATTACCGCCCCGTGACGCAGGAGGTAATCAACACCATTGCTTTTATGGCGCAGCGCGAGGGCATACGTGTGTGGGCGCGCGACATTAAGGAGCGTGTCAACTCCACGCTTGTTGACGATTACGACCCCGTGCGATGTTGGCTCGCTTCGCTTCCGCGCTGGGACGGGCGCGACCGCCTTTCGGCCTTTGCCGCCCGTGTGCCAACGGACAATGTGCTTTGGCCGGAGCTGTTCGCCGTGTGGATGCGCTCGATGACAGCTCAATGGATGGGGCTTGACCGTCAGCACGGCAATGCCCTCGTGCCGCTGCTCGTTGGGGAACAGGGCTGCGGCAAGACGTCGTTTACCAAGATGATACTTCCTCCGGCCTTACAGCCGTATTATAACGACCGCGTTGATTTTCGTAACGACCGTTCCCTTATGCAGGGGCTTTCGGCTTTCGCGCTGATAAACATCGACGAGTTCGACAGCTATTCAGTCCGCCGCCAGCCGATAATGAAATATCTCATCTCGAAAAGCGAGGTCACCGCCATGAAGGCTTACAGCAGCACGTTCACCACCGGGCGGCGTTATGCCAGCTTCATCGCCACAACCAACAATCCACATCCGCTGACAGACGCGACGGGAAGCCGCCGCTTTATCTGCGCAAAGGTGACGGGGCGCATTGACTTCACCTCACCGGTAGACTATCCGCAGCTCTATGCCCAGCTCGTCAGCGAAATACGCAGCGGCGCGCCGCGTTTTCCCGGCGAGGCGGCCACGCGCAGCCTGATAGCGGCCAACCGCCACTTCATGCGCAGCACCGACATTGACGACATACTGCAATCCATGTTCCGCCAGCCGTTGTCAGATGGAACGGCGCAAGAACTGACAGCATCGGAAATCGCCGCCATGGTGCGCCGAGAATATCCGGATTTACCTTCACGGATTTCAACAGTTGAAATAGGACGCCGCCTGAAATCCGCAGGGTTTCAGGGACGGCACACTGAACGGGGGACGTGTTATAAAATTGAGGTTGTATAATTATTGTAAATGGTCTGTCATCTGTCAGTTTTGCACTTATCATCCTGATAATCAGTAGGTTGTAAGCTGACAGATACATTCCCTTATTGTCAGTATCTGTCAGCCGTAAATGATAAGACTGATATAAACTGACAGATTACGAGCACATCTGTCAGCCCATAACTTTCTGAATGTCAGCCTGTTGTCTCCAAAACTGACAGATGACAGAGCTTTTATAAAATAATTTCATTGTTTGTAATTGGTGTCCTTTTGGCTTCCGATTTGCCGTGTTTTATAATGTAATATGCCACCTTTTACAATCTAAAAGGTGGCATATTGCAGTATGATATGGCCTGTTTAAGGCCATTGAGCCTTACAAGTTTTAGAACATCCAATATAAAGAACTATTCACCTAAAATGGAATTTGCAACCATCTTTCCTCTGAATTTCCAATGCAGAACATTGAAATTACATTAAATAACAGAATTAGGAATGCAAGCAGCAATAATATTTTCTGCTTCTTGTTGAGCTTTTCAAACCACGATTGTAAGTAAATGGCTATTGATGTAATTTTCTGTTCGTTATTGACTTTCTTCATTTTTGTTCCCTTTCCTTGTTTTTTGAGTTGTTATTTAAATTTGAATACTTTAATATAGACCTTGGCGGTCATATCAGTGTCATGTTAATAGAAAGCCTTATCCATTTTTAGTGTAAGTCATGATATAGCTCTCCATAATAAGTGATTTCCCATAAAAGACCTGCATTTAGCTCTTGTGGTGTCATCAAAACATCTTCGTTTATCAGTATGTTCATATCTAAGACTTCTGACAAAATCGGATAAGCAGCAACCGGACATATTAACTTATTGTCATTTATGCCATAGATGGAACAATTCATATCTACCATTGGACTGCAATTTTCCCATCTGTTATACAGACGTATATAATATCTTGATTGTGTTGGTTGAAGAGCTTGAAGGTATGAGTATATCGTTTTCAGACTCTTAATTTCTGTGTCCTTAAACGGTTTGGCTGTATTGTGTTCCCACAGACGGACAAATTCTTGGACTATATCCTCAAATTGATACCTTGTTAATAAACCACCAAAAGTCATAGCTCTTTATTTATAAATGTGTTCTTGTTCCTTATGCTCCGTCTCCGTCAATGCTTTTATACGAATTAGGGGCTGCTTTTATTTCTTATAATCATGCTGCTGTTTCTTAATCGTCAAAACTGTTCATGAAGTCTCCGATAGCTTCTTGGAGCTCATCCTCATTCTCGCAATTGCAGAACATGGATTCAATCATCTCACGTTCTTCGTCTTTTCCTTGTTTGTTCATAATAAACGATAATACTATATATTTGTATTTTATACTGGTAAAGTCTAAAGGGGTTATCGGCATTATGCCGATAGACCCCGTAAGAAGTTTTACTTCAGTTCTTTTACAGCCTTCTTCTTTTTGTCAATACACTTACCTAAAAGGTAACTTCCGGCAGCGATAACTAACTCTTTGGTAGGTATGCTTATAAGCACCCTGCCCATGGAAATAAAAAGGTTGTACATCTTCTTTGGGTTTTAAGTTAGACAAAATTGTAGAATTATTATTGCCTTAGCCATAACTTAAACCGTTCATCCCAATAAGACTTATGTTATTTCAAAGAACTATTAAACTTTTATGCAAATGTATGTGATTTTCTATATTAAAGAAATTATTTGCTTGGAAAAATAGGTGCCAAAGTTTTTCTTACACATACGTTAGATCTAAACTCTTTTTTACATTGTCAATTGTTAACCACAAGCTACAAAGCTCAGGTTCTACTAATTTTGCATCCATATATGCCTCTTTCATTGTAATTATAGTTTCCACTTGCATGACAATTCCCCAACCTCTCTTTTTCTGTATTGTAATAGGAACTATTAAATCTGGAATATCTCTTTGTTTTTTAGCGAGGATATAAATTGGAAACAATAGGCTTAAAGGTTCATAATCGTTTTCATCCTTTTTTGTTTTCTCTGAAGGGCATTCCCAATGAAAATGTACAAATTTTAGTATATCACCTATAGATCGCATATTTAATTTATTCAATTGATACGTTATCAACTGCTCAATAAGCGTTTTTTGATCTTTTATTTTATCATTGCTTAAATTTTTACCATTCATAAAGTAGTGAAAACAGCTTCGCAACCTTTTTGAAATGTATATGGGTCTATTTTTACCACCTGTTGCGCTTAATAAGTGATCAATGCGAACAATCAATCTCCTTTTAATGTCATTACACCATTCTTTGATGAGTTCATCCATGTGGTTTTTCATTTCGGTGAATTCATCATCTTCTTTTCCGGTCGGAATTTTATCAAGAATGTTCTTTTCACCATCTCTTTCATCTTTTCCTTGGATATAAACATCGTTAAAATTCCATGTATCATTTTCAAATACATAAGTGGCCCAAATATATTTTTCATCAACTTTTAAGCCTGTATTAAAAGCCCCATACTGAGCATTGCCATTAGGTTTTTTCCCTCCTGTAGTAGGATCAGTCGACTCTTTATCATAACGTATGTGCCCACAATTACTTAAGAATTTTAAACGAAATTCCATATAATTATACAACACATCATAATCATTACTAATTGTCCAATCATCTTTAGAGATATTATATTTTTCTTTAAGTTTATTACAAATCTCTTTAATATCTAGGCATCTTAATTCATCCATAAGTTCTAATTATAAAGTCGCTTTTAATGTATTAAATATTTTCTCAGTTGAGAATATAGGTGCAGCAGGATGTATAATAGGTATTACCTTAATGTTATCTTTGTACATCCATGTTTCAACGAAATCACTACCAGGTTCTCCTTCGGGAGGCAAATGGTTATACAGTCGCATTCCCCATGCTATAAGAACATCAGGTTTACAAATATCAATCACTTTCCAAAATGAAGTTTCTGAATCAGAAAACTGTTTTTCTGTTGGAGATAAACGTGGATATATCAATGGCTCTTGCACATAATCATAGAAAATTAGGTGCTCCCAAAATTTTATTATACTTACGTCTTTATTTTTATTATAACACATAGCATTCTTAAACCGGCTAAAGGTTCTGACATTAAAATCATGATTTTCACTTATTATTTGCTCAATCAAGTCAGAAACAAAATAAGAAGAGGCATTATCATTTTCTTCTGAAGTTTCATCTTCGTCATCTTCTTCACCCCAATAGAAACTTTCTCCAAGTACCAATACTTTTTTCCCTTTGCCGCTGCCGTCGCTGCCATATTGAAGCTCTCCTTTTTCATCATAATAAATACCTTCATCGTATTTATCACCTATCCAAGGAAGGAATTTCACTCCTTCCTTTTCAAGTTCCTGCAACAACAACTGTTTGTCTTCCTTTGTCATATTCAATAGTTATATAAATTATACATTTTGTTTACTTCTTGCATGAAAGTTTTTCTGTAATCGCCAAAAATCTCTATATGTCCTTCAAAACTCATCAACAGTCCCAGGAGTTCATAATTAGGGGTGACCGCTATTGAAAAACGGCCTGTTTGCCCGTTCCAAGGTTGCACAATCTTTTGGCTCTTGTGCAGTTGTTTCGTAAGGATTCTCATATATGTATAGTGATCTTTGGCTTCTATCTCGATTTTTTCTTTTTCACATCCTTGGGGATGCGTAACCCCAACAATATCATCAAAATAAGTTGAATAATCAATCGTTGATGGAATATATTTTTTACTTTTCACTTCTTCAACTTCACCCTCAATCCTGTCTAATGCGCAAATATTGCAAGGATATTGTTTTCCGTCATCGGTTATCGCCAATCCAAGAACAAACCAACGAAGATTGTACTCTTTTAGGTAATGGGGATGAAAAGTCACCGTATGCTCTTGCTTGCCATAAGACGCATACGTAAAGCTTAATACGCGCTTATCCTTTATGGCATAATAAAACGTCGGCAATAGCTCTAAGTTACGAAGGTTCTCATTGGAGTCAAACTCTATGATTGGCGACGACTTTCCTTTATTAGCCATATTCTCTGCTTCAAGCTGGAATTTAGTCAACCATGAAGCTGGAAATAATCCCTTTGCCTCTTTAATTAAGCCATCTATTGTTTTTAAACGAAGTTTCTTTGTCTTTGTTTTCAAAGGTTCCAACAAATCATCAGGAATATTTTTGGGGTATCTAAAAAGTTCGAACCTATGATCAATACCATTTTCATTTTCAAATCCTTTTTTCTTTTCAAAAGCCAATCCCCTTTTCTTTAAGCACGATTCTATTGCGTTTTTGGCAGCATATAATTTTTTTCTGTTGATAGCTTTTGAGAAATATTGTCGTTTTTATTCTCTTTTTTGTAAAGCTCCAAAACCATCGTTGTAGAAATGTAATCGTGGCTTTCTCTAAGCATTCTGTCTATAAGCTCGATAAATGCAGCTTCTCGTCCTGTTCCGTAAATAGAATATGGTTTCATGATATATTATTTATAATGCAAAAATAACAAAATAGTGAGAATTTAATCCAGCTTGAAGCCGTAAAAACATTCAAGCCGGATATTTTTTCGTATATTCTTTGCCTACCATTGGGGATTATAAATCTTATTCCTAATATAAGCAATTTGTATAACAGCCGGTATTGTCACCCTGTAAGCCGGACCGGCAATATCTATACCTGTCCATAATACATTCAGGATTATACCCATAGGACTTGCAAACATGTAAGCCAAACGAGTAAGCATGGCATTGGCAGCAAGCGACAACCCACGTCCCAATAAAGCTTTGGAGATAGCATTGGCTGCCACTACAATCCAAATATAGCTTTGAAAACCGCCACGACGAATAGCGGCCTGCAAAACTGCAATGATGGCTTGCTTGCTATACCCGACGCATAGTCGTATTTTCATACTTTCAGCCAAAGCACGCAATTCTTCTTCTGACATTTTGTTAACTACGTCATCAAACATCTTCTGAAGAATATACCTTTCAAGGGCTTCATCATTTGTATGTTTGTTATAGCTGACCTTTAGCTTTTTTGCGACATCTCGCAGAATTGTATGATAACTAACACCGTTGCCTCTTCGTAAAAACGTCATTACGGTATTAGCCCCATAACGTTGCAACTCTTCCACTATGTCAGGCACTAATGCATGCATATTATTAGGATAGCATGACTTATATTGAGCCTTGGCCGTAAGCTGTTCATTGAATCGACTATTACCATTTTTATTAGTCGTAATGATGTCAGCCAATACTCTTAAATCCTCGTTGTCTGCTTTATTAAGCAGTTGCAACAAATTGTTTTCTCTTCTCATATGTTGTTTGGTTAATTTACTCTTGTTTTTAACCTACTGAACCAGAGTTACCGTAATAAGTCCAGCAAGTATTTAATTGAAATTGATAATTTAATATTTACGGTTACCTTAACCAAACATACATAAAAACCACGCTTGGTTTTATGGTGCAAAGATAAAAATAATATTCAAAACGTTATATACATATAGTAATAAAATGAGTACCAAAGTTTTTATAGACCATATAATTCAATCTGAAAGTAGGTGAAATAATCATATTTTTTGCATTGTTTTATCATGGCGGAATGTTGTGAAACTTCAATATATGTTCATTCAAACCTAATCATATCCGCCAACTGAAGGAAGTAATCATTTGACCAAATATCCAGCTCTATTGGATTTCTTACAAAGGGAAGAACATCATTCTTTACTTGGCTAATATTCGCAGAAGCCAGTTTTTCTTTTAATTTGGCAATGAAAGAATTTTGCTCAATTACTTCATTGTTGAATTGGAGTGCTCGTTCTGCAAGATGTGCAAAATCGAGAGGTATGTTATGGCGTACATACCATTCAAAATCATACCAGTCACGGCCTTTTACCCTGTTTTTCCATGCACGGTAGACCAACGCATGCATTTTTCCGGCGAACAAGTCCGGTAGGGTAAAGCATCGGGTCATAAAAGAATATGGCTGTAAAAGCAGCTTCTGTTCGGTACTGAATTTCAATGGAGGTTGGGTATCAACTTCAATCTTTATTTTTATTGACTTGTCTGTTTGAAATGAAACATCATATACGTCAGTATTGTCTTTCAAGAAAGCCGATTCGACCTTGCCGAAACTCTTTTTGTCTTTCTTTTTTATCTCTACTTCCCTGCCTACAATGGCAAATGTATCTATTATAGGCTGAAAGTATTTCGTGAAATCAAACTTGTCATCGGGTGCTAAAAGAGAAAAATCCATGTCCTCGGAAAATCTTTGGAGACCGTGGAATATACGTAGGCAAGTACCTCCGTAGAAAGCCGCTGTATTAAAAAATCCGCCATTGTAAAGTCCTGCAAGTATTACCTGCTGGTTTACTTCAAAAATCGCATTTCTTTTCTGTTGCTCAGTTGACAAATCGTATGCGGACAGCATATTGTTGTAAATGTCATTGTTCATTTTTTCAGTAGTTTCAGTAATGTCTGTATAGAATTAGTTTTTTTCCCGACCTTGATGTATTCTTCGAATATATTGGCATTCATCTGCTTGAAGTCGCCACGCTCCATGCGTATATCCTCTTCCAAATACATTTCAGCATCTTTCAGATAGCGGAGATTTACATTTGTGGAATTGGCTATCAGGTCGCATAGTGCCTTTTCAGGTGTTGCTATTACAAAGGTATAATCATCTTTTTGTATGCAAGACAACCCAATAGAAAACGCTTCTCTTGAAATGTGTGTATATTCAAATCTGCCTAATGGTGTGTCGAATGTTTTTGCGTGCTTAAATGTCATCGACTGATTGGTATATACGGTTTCGGGTATTAATGAGTAGTATCGCAGGGCGGACGACATAGATACATACGAAGGGGCATACAGATGGTTGGCTATCAATTCTGTAGATAGTGCCTTTCCTGTTACTTCCGGACTGCATATATAAAGTCCTTTCTTGAGGCGGATAATTTGCTTGTTGCGCTCAAGTAGTCTGACCTTTTGGCTTCCTCCATTGATGTAAGGAAATAGAGATGCCAATGTCGAAGCCGTTACAGGTATATTTCCTAATTGTTGTAATAGGCTGTTCATAAGGCAAAGATAGTAAAATTTTGAACACGAAAGCATGTTCAGTATGTTTTTCTATTCAAAAATTTACTGTATTTATAAAATCGGGCTATCTTATCGCCTTGAATTAGATAGGGTGCGTTTGGCTGTTTTGTTATGCGCGATAATTTTTTTCGATTATATATCGTACCCGTTTTTTAGCTGTTTCCATTCTTCAGCCGTAATCCGCATGAAGTGTTCCGTGCGGATGTCGCCTAATGGTGACATGTTGCCGGTTTCGGTATGGTGGTATGTCAATCCGCATTTTTCCATCACCCGGCGCGACTGTCGGTTGCCGTCGTAGTATCCGCACCATACGGCGGAGAGGTTTAGGTCTGTAAAACAACGGTGTAGCAGGCACTGCACGGCTTCGGGGATAAGTCCTTGCCCCCAGTAGGGCACGCCTATCCAGTAGCCTATTTCGGCTTCGCCGTCTTTCATCGCCGCGCTGTGCATGCCGTCGCCGAACATTATGCCTGCGCTGCCTACGGGTTCGCCCGTCTCTTTCAGCACTACGGCGTATGTCTCCGGTGCGGCGAAGACGGTACGTATTATTTCGAGGCTGTTCTCCACCGATGTGTGCGGCGGCCACCCGGCTATTGGGCCGATGGCCGGGTCTTTGGCGTATTTGTACAGTGCCTCCGCGTCAGTTTCATGCCAGGGGCGGAGGATGAGGCGTGATGTTTCAAGGCGATGGTTCATTATGAGTTGTCTGTTAAAATGATGTTTTTTGAATATGGACAAATGCAAATATACTGATTTTTTTGTACATTCGCATCATGAACGTGTTTAATCAAAATAGGAAATAATGTTATTATCAACAACACCGACTATTGAAGGGCGCCGCATTCTTGAATATAAGGGCGTGGTGACGGGAGAGACTATTGTAGGCGCGAATGTGCTTAAGGATTTTATGGCCAGTTTGAGCGATTTTTTCGGCGGCCGTAGCGGTACGTATGAAAAGGTGCTGCGCGAAGCCAAGGAATCGGCCATGCGCGAAATGGAAGAGCGTGCCATGGAACTGGGCGCTAACGCCGTTGTGGGCATTGACCTTGACTATGAGACGATAGGGCAGGGCGGCTCAATGCTTATGGTTACATGCAGCGGAACTGCAGTAGTAATTTGAAAGGTGAAAAAGTGAAAGGGTGAAAAAGTGGAAAGGTAAAAAAGTAGAAAGGTAAAAAGGTAAAAAACTATATTCTCTATAACGCATATAGATGTTCCGTTTTTACTTTTTTACCTTTCTACTTTTTTACCTTTCCACTTTTTCACTTTTTCACCCTTTCACTTTTTCACTTTTCCCAGTTCGTAAGCGCGTGCGGCCATTCGGTTTATGATGCTTTCCGCGAAGTCGATGTCGATTTCACCGATTGAGGAGTTGCGGGTGTACGATTTTACGTGTTCCTCTTCGGTTTCAATATGTCCGGCGAGGAGGTGTGTGAAATTGCGCTTGTATTCTTCAACCATTACGGCATGTATATCATCGGTGCGGCAGGCGAAGCGCACGAGTTCCATATCGGTTGTGGCCGGTGTGGCGAACTGTTTTAGCAGGCTTTCTATTTCGTCGGCCTTGTAGTTCATCCGTGCCAGGGCGTAAAAGGCTTCCTGGTTGAAATGTTTGGAGATACGCTCGTAGCGGTTGAGCATCATGCGCTTAATGTTCTTAGGCTCGAAGAGTTCCGAAGTTTCGCTGTCGGTTTGTGTTTCAAGTACTCCTGTGACGTAGTATTTGAAGAATGCCCGTACAAGGGCGGCTATGGCAATGTCTTTTCCGCAATTCATAATTATTACCTCTTGTTTTGTATTTCTTTTAGTACCGCATCTATGTTTCTTTTAAGTCCTTCGTATTTCGCCCGTTTCACGGCACTGCCCTTGAACAGGTAGCGGTATCGCTCAATGGTAAGGTTTTGCCAGTCGTGGCGTGTCATGCCGAGCAGTTCGGGCTTTGGCTGTAGTTGCGGGTCGTCGGTCGGTATGGCAAAGCGGTTGTGCGGACAGGCGTCTTGGCAGCGGTCGCAGCCGTAGATGCAGTTGTCCGCTTTTTCAGCTATGTCTACGGGCAGGTCGCCGCGGTGCTCAATAGTGAGGTATGACAGGCATCGGGCAGAGCACATCTGGCCGTTATATGTTAGCGCACCGGTGGGGCAGGCGTCCATGCAGGCGTGGCATGTGCCGCAGTGTGAGGGGACGGGACTGTCATATTCAAGTTCGATGTCGAGAAACAACTCGCCGAGGAAGAACATGCTGCCTGCATGGGGTATGATGAGCTGGTGGTTGCGGCCTGTCCAGCCGAGTCCTGCCTGTTCCGCCCAATAGCGTTCAAGCACAGGGGCGGTGTCGCAAAAGGCGCGGTAGGCGGTTATGCCGAGGCGCGATGCGAGCGTGTGCAGGCGCGACTTTACAATGTCGTGATAATCTTGGCCGAGGGCGTAGGAGGCTATTTGCGGTTCTCCGTCAGGCAGTTTTCTGCCGGGGGCGTAGTTTAGAGCTACGCATACGATACTTTTTACACCGGGCATGAGCAGGGTAGGGTCAAGCCGTTTTTCAACGTTGCGCTCCATATAGTTCATGCCGGCATGGCCGCCAGCATCGAGCCAACGGCGGAACTGGTCTGCGCAACTGGCTGGTACGGGGGCGGCTTTGGCTATTCCGCAGGCGAAAAAGCCGAGGGCTTTTGCCTCGGCTTTTATTTGTTCACTCGAAAGTCTTGAATTCATACCCTTGCTCTTTCAACCATTTCAATGCTTCGGGCAGTGCGTAACGCAGCTTGTCGATGCTTTTCAATGAATCATGGAAAGTTATTATCGAGCCGTTGCGTGTGTAGCGTTTCACGTTTTTGAGCACGTCTTCGGCTGTTAGCCACTTGCTGTAGTCGCGTGTTACGAGGTCCCACATGATAATCCGGTATTTGCGGCCGAGGCAAAAGTACTGTTCCCAGCGCATCCAGCCGTGTGGCGGGCGGAAAAGGTGCGCACCTATAAGGTAGTTGGCTTTTTCGGTATTCGTGCGGTAAGCTTTGGTGGTATGCTTTATGCCTCCCCAATGGTTGTACGTATGGTTGCCTACCTGATGTCCCTCGTCAACTATCCGTTTGAACAGTTCCGGGTATTTCCTTACATTGTCGCCCACCATGAAGAATGTGGCTTTGATGCCGTTGTCGGCCAATGTGTCCAGAATGAACGGTGTAGATTCAGGTATCGGGCCGTCGTCGAATGTCAGGTAAACGGCTTTCTCCGTTTTGTCCATGCGCCATGTCGCCCGTGGATATAGCCATCGTAGCCATTTGGCTGGCTGCTCGATAATCATTTTTTTTCTTTTCAGTAGTAAAGTAGTAAGGAGAGAAGGAGTAAGCAAGAATGCTTTGTTTTATTATCTTTTCCTTACCGGATAGTTCTATTATTTTAGGAAATTAAGATGTAAGAGGAGAGAAGTGGCAAGCAAGTGTATTTACTCCTTGACTACTTCTCTCCTTACTCCTTGTAAACTTACTGCGGCATCACTCCGCCTTTGCTTTGGTATGTCGCCATGTCAGCCTTGAGTTGTGTTTCAAGTTTGTCGGCAAGTGCCTTGTCGAACAAGTCGGCATTGTCAATGCACATGCTCATGATGTATATGTGCATCATGCAGTCTTGCTGGGCTTGTGTAAAGCGGCTCCCTTTGAGCGAGTTATACCATGCCATATACTGATGTGCGTTGTTGAACACCTGCTTTGTCGTTTCGGCGGCTTTTGCCTTGTAGCTGTTGTTATGGCTGCTGAGCAAAGCGTATGCCTTGGCGATGTCGAGTCCGCCGCTAAGGTAGTTCATTGGGACGTTATATGACGGTATTACCTTTTCAGCGTAAGCGAGCGCCTTCATTGCCTTGTCGGTCTTGCCTTCGGCGATGAGGTGCAGGGCAAGCTGGGCGAACAACCGGCGGTGGGTGTAACACATGCGCATCACTGTTTCGTCAAGGTAGATGCCCTTCTTGTCGATGCCTCCGTATTTGAAGCGTGTCATCATGTTTGTGTAGACGCGTTCAGAATCGAAGTTCTTTGCTCCGGCCGCGTTGGTGGTGAACGGAGTGATGCGGTTGGCGAGTCCCTCCTGTACGAAGTTGTCGCCAAGGTTCATGTAGTTCTCCGAACCTACCGTAGTGGCAACATATACGGGACGTGTCCAGTTGCATTGTGCAAGAATTTCAAGCATCATCAGGTCATTCTTGTAAAGCGCGTTCTTGCCTTTGAGTGATATGACCATGCGATCTGGTATTGAGTCGGCAGCCATTATCATGCCGCTCTTGCGCACTGCGTCCTTGTCGATTGTAATGTACAGTGTGTCTGTCGGTATCACGTGCATGTCTGGATTCTTAGTGCGCACCCAATATTTCATTATGTTCTTGACTTCAAACGGATTTTCGCCGAATGCTGCCTTTGCTTCATCAGGATGAGTCTTGTAGAAGTCGAGAACCTGACCCTTCAGTTCAGGCTGCACGTCGATGTAGTCGTTTGTGCCCGAGCAGTAATCAAGGCGCGGCCATGTTACCGGCAGTGCAGGCGAGTCGTAAGCGTCGCGGCACATCTGGTCGATATACCAGTCTGTTGCCAGATAGCTGAGGTTGCATACACGGGCATCTGTCCTTACCCCTTCGACATCCTGATTGTACCACAGAGGGAATGTGTCGTTGTCGCCGTTGGTGAAGATAATCGGGTTGCCTTTGTCCTGAAGGGACATGAGGTAATTCTGTCCGAAGTCACGGCACACGTAACGCCCGCTGCGGTCGTGGTCGTCCCAGGTCTGGCTTGCCATCTGTATCGGGACGAGCAGGCATAGAACAGACACCACGGCGGTCGCTGCTATACTGTTGAGTTTGGCGTATTTCTTTAGCAGGTCGATGATTGCCGCTACGCCGATGCCGCACCATATGGCGAACGCATAGAATGAACCGGCGTAAGCGTAGTCACGTTCACGTGGCTGCATCGGCGTCTGGTTGAGGTAAAGCACGATGGCGAGGCCTGTCATGAAGAACAGGAAGAACACTACCCAGAACTGCCTTATGCCACGCTGTCCGCGGTAAGCCTGCCAGAACAGGCCGATGAGTCCGAGCAGCAGAGGCAGGCAGTAGAACACGTTGTGCCCCTTGTTCTGCTTCAGGTCGTCGGGCAGTTTGCTTTGGTCGCCCAGTCTCCAGTTGTCTATGAACGATATGCCCGTGAGCCAGTTTCCGTGCTCCGGTTCGCCGTTGCCCTGTATGTCGTTCTGCCTTCCTGCGAAGTTCCACATGAAGTAGCGCCAATACATGAAGTTGCACTGGTATGACAGGAAGAAGTAAAGGTTTTCAAACATGGTCGGCATCTTCACCATAATAGGCTCTACGCAGCGGTCGTAAGGCACTTGCTTGCCGTCAACGCCGCCCATCCAGCTCTCGTATGCTTCGGCGTGGCTTGAACTCCACATCCTCGGGAAGAGCATGTTCTGCGCGTAGGCGTAGTCGCGCTTGCGGCTTACAATGAAGTATGAGTCCTTCTCGTCGGGCGAAGCTTTTTCCTTGCGCTGGTAGATTGGCGCGCCGTACACCATGTGCGGACGGCACATGCCGTCTTCAACGTCGAGCTGCACCTGCGAGGTGTAAGCCTGTCCGTAGGCCAGCGGGTAGTCGCCGTACTGTTCGCGGCTAAGGTAGCTGCCGAGTGTGAAGATGTCTTCAGGAGAGTTTTGGTCCATAGGAGGATTGGCCGAAGAGCGTATTACTATAACGGCGTAGCTCGAATATCCAATCATCAGCATAAGCATGCACAGCAGTGTGGTGTTCTTTATGCGTGCGCTTACGAGCGGCTTCTTGTTCACCTTGCGGTTTATTACAAACCACAAAGCGGCCAAAACCACAATTCCTACGAAGAACGCCGACCATCCATAGCCGTAGAACGGCACGCCGAGCATGGCTACGGATAGCAGGAACGACAGGTTGGTGCGCTTGAAGCTCTTGCCGGTATAACTCTCGTAGATGGCCCAGATGACTGCGGCAACGAGCAGGATGATGTATATTATTACACCTGTATTGAACGGGCAGCCCAGCGTGTTGACAAAGAACAGTTCGAACCAGCCGCCTACTTTCACGATGCCCGGCACCACGCCGTAAAGTATTGCGGCGATGAGCACGAACGAAATGAGCAGCGCAATAAGCGAGCCTTTGAGGTTGGCGTTGGGGAACTTGCGGTAATAGAACACCAATACGATGGCCGATACGCAGAGAAGGTTGAGCAGGTGGACGCCTACGCTCAATCCTGTCATGTACATAATCAGCACAAGCCAGCGGTCGCTGTGCGGCTCGTCGGCGTGGTCTTCCCATTTCAATATAAGCCAGAACACCACCGCAGTGAACGCCGACGAGTAGGCATAAACCTCGCCCTCGACGGCACTGAACCAGAACGTGTCGCTGAACGTGTAGATGAGTGCGCCCACAAGGCCGCTCGCCTCGATGGCAATCAGTTTGTTGGTGGTAAGCGCGCTCCAGTCTTTCAGTATCAGTTTACGTGTAAGGTGGGTGATTGTCCAGAACAGGAACAATATACACGTTGCGCTAAGCAGTGCGCTCATGGTGTTCACCATCATCGCCACTTGCGACGGGTCGCTGGCGAACTGTGAGAACAAGTTGGCCGTGAGCATGAAGAACGGTGCTCCAGGCGGATGGCCTATCTCTAATTTGTAACCTGTTGTGATAAATTCAGGACAGTCCCAAAAACTGGCTGTCGGCTCGATAGTGCTGCAATATACGAAGGCCGCTATGAAGAATGCCAGCCAGCCAAGGATATTGTCAACCAACCTAAATTGTTTCATTTACTGATATGTGTGATAATTATTTGTTCCGCAATGAAAACGCCATAAAGCGCTGCAAAGATACAAACTTTGTGCCGTGAAGCAGTAAGTTTATTATATTTTAACGCTGTCGCGATTTGCAATATGCCGTCTTTTAGCTTCCAAAAGGCCATGTTTTACACGCTGAAAGGCCACCTTTTACAATGCAAAAGGTGACCTTTTGCAAAGCCGTTTGTTCAGGCTTGTTCCGGCATGGGTGTAATTTTATGCCGCGTATGGCGTTAGAATGTAATGCGGCCTGCTGTTCGGGGCGCTTGTTTTTGAAATAAATTGCGGTGCCGGATGCAGTAATCTGCTGTTTCCGCACTCATAGAATAACAGGCTGCAGCAAGGCTTGCGTAATGTTGATGACGACAGAAGAACTTATCAGAAGGTGCAAGGAGGGCGACCGCAGCGCGTGGGCTGCGCTATATCGGGCGTATTCGGGCAAGATGTTCCGGGTGTGCCTGCGCATAGTCGGCGACGAGGCGCAGGCGCGTGACGTGTTGCACGACGGCTTCATAGTTGTGTTCTCCTCGCTCGGGGCATTGCGCGAGCCGCGCCATGTAGAGGCGTGGATGGGCAGGATTATGACCAATCTCGCCTTGAAAGCCGTCGGCAGCCGTAACGGCTGTGTGTCGATGGATAATGTGGAGGCCGACAGCTTGTGCGCCGACGATGACTGTCCTGACGGTGTTGTGCCGTTTGACGAGATAATGGCGATGGTTGACCGCCTGCCCGATGGTTACCGCCGTGTGTTCAGGATGGCGGTGGTTGACGGTCTGCCGCACGGCGAAATAGCCCGCATGCTGGGCATAGAGCCGCGTTCTTCGTCATCGCAGTTGTCACGTGCGAAGCGTGCCCTGCGCATAATGGTTGCCGAATACCGCGCACGGATGGGAGCTGTTGTGCTGTTGTTGGCCGTTGCGCTGGCGGTGGGCGTGCTTGACGGGCCGGTCAGCCGTCGTCATGCAGGTCTGCGATACGGTGGTGACGGCACTTGTAAGACACCGGTTGCCAATGCCGAAAGGCGTGAGGCAGCTATGGAAAGGACGGCAGGCGATATTCCTGTCACGGTTTCCGGCCGTGCCGTTGCGCCCTTGAGCGGCATTGCTGACAGCGTTCGCCGCGGTGCGGAGGCTCCGCCGGAAATGCCGGATGTTGCTGATGTTACGGGCGTAGGCATATTGGACGGCGGTGTCCGTCTGACAGATGTTCCTCCGTTGCGCCGGGTTGAGGCTGCCGTAGCTGATGTTTGCGGCGGTGGGCGGCCATTGAAGGGCGGCCGGAAGTGGCTGTTCGGCCTCGGCTCTGCGGTCGGTCGCGGTTCCGGCGGCATGGCTGCGAGAGTGCTGCGGCTGATAAGCGGCGGCGCAGGTTCGGCCACAAGGGTGAACATCGAGACGTGGGAGGAACTGGTAAATTACCTTACTTACGATACAGGCAGCGGTCTTTCGCAAGAGGAAAGGACAGCTCTGCTGGAAATAGCGTACAATAACAACGGGCGCATCATAACGAAGAAAGACTTTGAAAGCCCGTTGCAGATTGGGCTGGACTTCAGCAAGCGGTTTACGGACAGATGGAGCCTGGACTTCGGACTGCGGTTTACGCGCCATACAACCAACCTCCTTACAGGGCGCGCTGACACCACTGGAATAACAGAAAGGCAGCGGACTTTCTTCATAGGAGTGCCCGTCAGTGCTTCGTACAGGTTCTTGCACAAAGGCCGTTGGAACGTTTACGGCACGGCGGGCATGGCTTTGGACATTCCGTTTTATGGCAAGTCAGACGTCAGGTTCAACCTTGACAACGCGGTGATTTACAGTTCGGAACACAGGCTCGGGCTTCCTCGCTGGCAGTGGTCGGTAAGTGCTGGGGCTGGCGTGTCGTATGAACTCGCACCGGGATTGCAGCTGTTCTTCTCTCCGAAACTGACATGGTATGTGCCCAACGGCGGCAAGACGGAGACACAGTGGAGCGACAAGCCGTTGCAGGTGGACTTCCCGTTCGGCTTAAGAATAGTGTTCGACTGAGTTTTTTGTCATGATTGCCGGTGCAGTATTTTGCAGGTTTTGCCATCATAAGGTAAAAAACGAAGGCAAAATGCAGAAAAGGCATAACGACCGTTACCGCTATTTTAAGGAAGAGGCGGCTACGGCTGAAAAGTATTTCATTCCTTACATATCAAGGTTTGCCGCTGTTGAAGGCAGTAAAGTGCTTGAAGCAGGCTGCGGCGAGGGCGGCAATCTGTTGCCGTTCGCACGCATGGGATGCAGTGTTACGGGTGTGGACGTGTCGGAGTTGCGCATAAGCCAGGCTTCAGATTTCTTCTCGCGTGAGGGCATCGGGGGAAAGTTTGTGTGTGCGGACATACTTGACTATGATGCCGGAGACCGCAGGTTTGACATAATAATACTACATGACGTTATTGAGCATGTGGCCTGCAAGTCTGCGTTGCTTGCGCGGTTGAGGCGGCTGCTTGCGCCCGGCGGCGTTGTGTTTGTGGCCTTTCCGGCATGGATGATGCCGTTCGGCGGCCATCAGCAGATAGCGCGCAGCCGTGTTGTCAGTCATGCTCCGTTCGTGCATTTGCTGCCTTCCGGCTGGTATAGGCGGCTGCTTGTAATATCGGGGGAGGACGGATTTACGGTAAACGAGCTTATGTCGATACATAAGACGCGCCAGACGGTAGAGGGTTTTGACCGTTTGGCGCGTGGCGCAGGCTTCAAAGTGCAAGACAGGCAGTTGTGGTTTGTCAATCCTCATTACTACATCAAGTTCGGCCTTCGCCCCGTCCGGCTGTGCCGTTTGCTGTCAGGCATTCCATACATTAGGAACTTCATGGCTACGTCATGTTTTTATATGCTTTCCAATTGACGGCCTTTTACCGTGCAAAAGACCGTCAATTGCAAGCTAAAAGGCCACCTTTCGCACTGCGAAAGGTGGCCTTTTGCTAACTTGTTGGTTATCAGGTGGTTGGCAATGCGTGCCTGGACGCATTGCATTGGCCGGCGTAACGGGACGCCAGTCAGATGGCTGTGCCCTGGAAAATATTGCTTTCTTCCAGCGGAACGGTGTCGCCGTCGAGCGTGATGCGGCCCGAACGGAAGTTCTGCTGTATGCTGGCCGTGGCCTGGTTGCCGCCGTTCCACAGGGTGATGAACACTTGGGCTGATATTCCCACGCCGTTGACGTTGGCCTGTATGTATATGTTGCCCTTCTTGTCGGTAGTCTTTTTATAGCCCGACACGCTGCCTTCAAGGGTGATGCCGCCAAGCCCGTTGAAGCCCGGCCACGGCACGTTGAACGCCACCTGCACCACGGCTTTGTCGCCGCAGAAGGCGATGAAGTTGGTGTTTGACGTTACGTGTACGGTATATCCGCGCTTGAATGTAACCTCGTCGGCCTCGATGACAAACGCCGTATCGTTGATTGCACTTTGCGCCTTGAGATTCATCAGGCTGTCTATGCGCGCCTGCATGGCCTTGCGTTCCTGCTTTGAAGGCTTCTTGTTGCCTGCTGTCTGTGCGCCTGCGGTGATGACGGCCAATACCGCCACTACTGCCGTTAAAACAAATTTTCTCATAATCATGGAATTTAATGTCCTCCTATATATATAACATGCAGGTAAGGCAGACATTGCCTGGCAGATGGTGAAATAGTGGTAAAATGGCTAAACGAATATTTCAACGCCGAGGGCCAGCAGGGCGTAGCGTGCCAGTTTTCCTGCCGTAACGCTGACAACGGTCAGCGTGATGTTGGCGCGCATCAGGCCGAGTACAATGGTTATGCCTTCGCCTATTACGGGCAGGAAGGCGAAAAAGCCCGTCCAGGCTCCGCGTCCGGCCATGAAGCGGCGTGCCCGGTCGAGGTCTTTGGGCTTTACGTGGAGGTAACGCTCAATCCAGTCCATGCGCCCCAGCGTGCCAATCCAATAATTGAACATGCTGCCGAGAGTGTTGCCCACCGTGCCGTATATCACCAAAGCCCACGGTTCAAGCCCTGCCGCCATGAGCGCAAGCATTACAACCTCGCTGCTCAGGGGGAAGATGCTGCCGGCGAGGAAGGCCGAGACAAGCATTCCGGCGTAGCCGTAGTCGGTCAGTATCCCTATCAAAGACTCCATGGGGAAAGGTTGTTTGCAGCCGGGCTGAGGTTTGACATGTTGAACGCCGTAGCCGCCAGGGCGAGCAATGCAAGCAGGATGAACGCGATGTTGGTGAACCGTGTGCAGGTGAGTGCGAAGAAGTGCCCGGCCAGGATGGATGCGTTGACGATGAGTATGCCCGTAAGCTGTCCGGCATTTGCCGGCTGCAACACTGCCAGTGCGGCGGTGAACGCCGCCAGCGTGATAAGCATCTCGTAAATCATTCGCGTGCGGATTTTGTCCTTGTAGCTGTTGCGCAGGAAGTGTACGGCGCCTATGGCCGTCACAAGCAGAGTGAAGCCGAAGGCTACGGCGGTGCCGACGGAGACGGTGATGTCGTATGGACGTGCCGTCCAAAGGTTTGACTCAAGCTCATGGACGACAGTCCAAAAGCCGTCGGTCATGGCACAATATCCGCCGATGAACCAGTAAGGTGCGGTAAGTCCGATGACTGACGCCCAGAAGTTGCGCCAGCTCATGGCCATGAGGTTGGTGCCGATTAGCACCCACAACACCGGCACGAAGAACAGCGACTGGGGGTAGATGACGCTTGCAATGCCTATGAACATGAAAGCGTAAAACATGCGTCCCTGCGCCCGCTTGTCCTGATATGACGCGAAGAGCAGCAGGTATGACGCGATGAAGCACAGCTGCATTATTACCACGTCGATGTTTCCTATGACGGGGGCGGCCATCGTTCCGAGCACAAGGAACGTGCATGACACCATGCGGCTGTACACCCTGATGAGGGCGTTGCGGTTGTTAAGCTCGACCATCAGGTATGCCGACAAGGCGAATACTGCCAGTTCGGCATACATCCTGCCGTGCAGGGCGCATGCAGTGAGCCATACGGCCAGCGCGTAAACCGCCGTTACGGGCAGCGCGAAGCGGCTTTCGGATATTCTGTTTTGTAATCGCTTCATTATTATTGAGTTAAGAATTAAGAGTTAAGAATTAAGAAAAAATGCGGCGAAGGTGATTTTCTTAATTCTAAACTCTTAATTCTTAATAGCTTTTAAAGGTCTTTCCCTATGTCGCTGCGGAAGTATTTGTCGGTAAAATTGATTTTCTGCGCTTCCTTGAACGACTTTGCCAAGGCTTCCTCCTTGTCTTTCCCGTATGAGCTTACGGCAATTACGCGGCCTCCGGAGGTCACCACCTGGCCGTCTTTCAGAGCCGTGCCGGAGTGGAACACGATGCTGCCTTCAACGTCGTTGATGCCCGTTATAGGGTAGCCCTTGGCGTATTTTTCGGGATAGCCGCCGCTTACGAGCATTACGCAGACGGCGGAACGCGGGTCGAACTCTATGCTCCGCTTGTCAAGATTGCCCTCGGCCACGCCTTCGAAGAGGTCAACAATGTCGCTCTTCAGTCGCAACATTACGCTTTCTGTCTCAGGGTCGCCCATGCGGCAGTTGTATTCTATCACCATGGGGTTGCCTCCAACGTTAATCAATCCGAAGAATATGAAGCCCTTGTAGTCAAGTCCGTCCTCGGCAAGTCCTTCCACCGTGGGGCGTATGATGCGGTCTTCCACTTTCTGCATCCAATCCTTTGTTGCGAACGGAACAGGAGTAACGCTGCCCATACCGCCGGTGTTGAGTCCTGTGTCACCTTCTCCGATGCGCTTGTAGTCCTTGGCTTCGGGCAGGATTTTGTAGTTCTTGCCGTCTGTCAGCACGAAAACGGAGCATTCTATTCCGCTGAGAAATTCCTCAATGACAACGTTTGCCGATGCGTTGCCGAACATTCCGCCGAGCATGTCGCGCAGTTCCTTCTTGGCTTCGTCGAGCGTCGGTACTATGAGAACTCCCTTTCCGGCGCACAGCCCGTCGGCTTTCAGCACGTATGGGGGCTGCAACGTTTCGAGGAAACGCAGTCCCTCGTCGAGCGTGGTGCCGTTGAATGTCTTGTATTTCGCTGTCGGGATGTTGTGCCTTTGCATGAATTTCTTTGCAAAGTCCTTTGAGCCTTCAAGCTGTGCACCGGCCTTTGACGGCCCTATTACCGGGATGTCCGCAGTGCGTCCGTCGTTTTTGAAATCGTCGTAAATGCCTTTCACCAGTGGGTCTTCAGGCCCGACAACCACCATGTTGACGTCGTTTGCCACGGCAAAGTTCTTCAAACTTTCAAAATCGTCGGCCTTTATGTCGATGTTTTCGCCACAGTTGGCAGTCCCGGCGTTGCCCGGAGCGATATACAGTTTGTCAACTTTCGGGCTTTGTGCAATCTTCCAAGCTAAGGCGTGTTCGCGCCCGCCGCTTCCTAAAAGTAATATTTTCATAATCTATATCTTTGATAGCTGAAGTGGTTAATATCGTTAAAATCCTGTTTGTTTGCGTTCAGTCATCCTCGTTTTTCTTGTCTGATATTACGAGAAGCTTGTCTCCTTCATGCAGCGTCAGGCTGCCGTCGGGTATCAGGTATTCGTCGTCGCGCTTCACCAAGATGACGAGTTTGCCTTTCGGCAGCTGCATTTCCTTTAGCGTGTTGCCTCGTTCCAACGATTCGGCGGTTACTGTCATGTCTGTCAGGTCGGTGTTTATTTCTTCCGGCAGCTCTACTCCGAACTCGTTGCCTGTCTTCGGCAGCGGCTCGCTAAGTTTCAGTTTGTCTGCCATAAAAGAAACGGTCGTGCCTTGAACGACAAGTGAAACGATGGTTATGAAGAACACAATGTTGAACATTATGTTTGAACCCTCGACGTTGGCCACCACCGGATAAGTGGCGAAAATTATCGGAACGGCGCCGCGCAGGCCGACCCATGACACGAAGAGGCGTGACCGCAGGTTGATATTCTTGAACGGCAGAAGGCACAGCATGACGCTTAACGGCCTGCCGATGGCAATCATGAAGATGCCGATAAGCAACGCTACGGCTGCCACTTCGAGCATTTCATGCGGATTGACAAGCAGTCCGAGGCAGAGGAACATTATTATCTGGAACAGCCATGTCAGTCCGTCGATGAACTTCATGGTGTCCTTTCGGTGTGCTATTTTGCTGTTTCCGACAATCATTCCGCATATATACACGGCCAAGTAGCCGTTGCCGTAAGCCAAATCGGTAATACTGAAAGTGAAGAAAACAAACGCCAGCAGCAGTATCGGGTAAAGAGCCTGGTTGTCGATGTCCAGCTTGTTGAGGATGATTACCGCCAAGCGTCCGAGCAAGTAACCTGCAACAATGCCGATGATGAACTGCACCGCGAACATTCCCAGTATCGAAGCGAACGACATCCCGGCCGAGTTGATGATTTGTATGAGCACAATCGTCAGCATGTAAGCCATCGGGTCGTTGCTTCCGCTTTCAAGTTCAAGCATGGGACGGAGGTTATGCTTGAGGTGCATCTTTTGTGAACGGAGGACGGCAAAGACTGATGCGGAGTCGGTACTTGACATTGTTGACGCCAGCAACAGCGACGTTGTAAGGGGCAGGGCGATGTTAGTCCAGCTCATGCCGGACAGCCACCAGATGAACAGTCCTGTGAAAAGGGCGGTCAGCAGCACACCTACCGTTGAGAGGACAATTCCCGGCGTGAGCACAGGCCGTATGTCTTTGTATTTCGTGTCCATACCACCTGAGAACAGGATGACGCTTAGCGCCACCATGCCGATGAACTGCGCCTCGTTGGCATTGTGGAACTGTAAGCCTAATCCGTCGCTTCCGAAAACCATGCCCACGATGAGGAACAGCAGCAATGCCGGCACACCGAACTTGTATCCGGTTTTGCCGACAACAATGCTGACGAACATCAGCACCGAGCCTATGAGCAAAATGTTTTCCGCTGTGAATGTCATCTGTGCTTGTCTAAATATTACAGACCGGGCGCATGGCCGTCTCCATGCGCCCCGGTCGTTGTCGCGCTTATTTCAGATAGTCCTCAAAGTACTGCGTAATCCTTTCGTGCAGGTGTACGCTTTGATGTCCCATCATGTTGTGTCCCTCGCCAGGATAAACGTAGAAGTCAGGCTGTGTGCCGACCTCGTTGCACTTCTTTATGAACGACAGGGCGTGTTGCGGCACAACGGTTGGGTCGTCTGTGCCGATGATTATTTGCAGTTTGCCCTTCAGGTTCTGTGCTTTGTTGATGAGGCTGGTCTCGGCATAGCCTTCAGGATTGGTCTGCGGCGTGTCCATGTAGCGTTCGCCGTACATCACTTCGTACCACTTCCAGTCTATGACAGGGCCTCCGGCAACGCCTACTTTGAACACATCCGGGTAGGTGGTCATGAGCGATGTCGTCATGAAACCACCAAAGCTCCAACCGTGGACGCCCATTCTCGTTGTGTCGACATAGGCCAGCGACTTCAGATATTCTACTCCTTTAAGCTGGTCTTTCATCTCTTCCACTCCAAGGTGGCGGAACGTTGCCTGCTCGAAGTCGCGTCCGCGGTCGCTTGAGCCGCGGTTGTCGAGAATGAAAAGGAGATAGCCTTTCTGTGCCATATACGTTTCCCAGCCGCGGCTTGCATAGTGCCAGCGTGCTTCTACGTTGCGTACTCCGGGGCCTCCGTAGACGTAAACCACTGTGGGATATTTCTTGTTGGGGTCGAAGTTGACGGGTTTTACCATGCGGTAGTATAGGTCTGTCACGCCGTCGGCTGACTTGATAGTGCCGCAAGAGTATTCGGGCACGTTGTAACCCGTCCACGGGTCGTCGGCCTTGAAGTAGCTTACGCTTTTTTCCTTTTCAATGTCTATGATGTCGATGTTGCGCGGAACGTCTGGCTCCGAGTAGTTGTCGAAAGCATAGCGGCCTGAAGCCGACAGCATGGGGTAGCGGTGTCCGCCACCGCCATACGTGCCGGCGTGGCATCCGCGTCCGTTGTCGAGCAATGTGCGCTCGCCCGTTTCAATGTTCACTTTGTAGATGTTGTTCTGTATGGGGCTGCTTTCCGTTGAAAGTATGAGCACTTCTTCGGGCTTTGAAGTGAAGCCGATGAGGTCAAGCACAATCCATTTGCCGCTTGTAATCTGCTTCAGCTGTTCGCCTTTCGTGTTGAAAAGGTAAAGGTGGTTGTAGCCGTCCTTCTCGCTTTGCAGTATGAACTTGTCGGCGTCCCATGGCAGGAACGTGATTGGATTGACAGGATGTACATACTTGTCGTGGTGCTCTTTATATAAGGTGGACAGCTTTTCGCCAGTCGAAGCGTCATATTTCACCAGTTCCATGTCTGTCTGGTCGCGGTTCAGTTCAATCATGTAGACTGCTTCGTTGTTGGGACTCCACGCTATGTTTGTAAAGTAACGGTCGGTGGGGTCGCCCGCTTTCATGTAGACAGTCTTGCCCGTTTTCAGGTCGTACACGCCCACGGTAACCTTGTGGCTGGTTTCTCCGGCCATTGGGTATTTGGTCGGCAGTTCGGTGGCTACGCGCGTGTCGATGTTTACGAGGGGATAATCCGTCACCATGCTCTGGTCCATACGGTAGAAGGCCAGCTTCTGTCCGTCGTTGCTCCAGAATGTTCCTTTGTAAATGCCGAACTCGTCGCGGTGTACGCTTTGTCCGTAAACAATGTCGTGGCTGCCGTCATTGGTAAGCTGCCGGGTATTTCCTTCGGCATCGGTTACGTACAGGTTATCGTCCTTTACGAATGCCACGGCGCGCGATTTTGCGTTCCAGTCGGCGTGAGTTTCTCCCTCGGCGCTTTGCTTCCAAACGGTTTTCTTGGCCTTGAAGTCAATGAGCAGCCGCTCGTTTTTCCGTTTTACGAGTACCAATGGCTTGCCAGGGTAGGGGAAAGATGCGTACATCAGATGGCGGATTTTTTCACTGTCGTCTTTCGTTTCCGCCCATTTGTTGATGTCGTCGAGGGTGAAAAGGATTTTTTCCTTTCCCGTTTTCTTGTCTACGGTGCTGCATTCCTCGACGTCGAGGCGCACAAGCTGGTCGCCCCACCATGTCAGGTGCCTGTTTTTCGGCACCATGTTGTGATAGTTGGTGCCGCCGAAGTTAAGGTCTTCAAGCGTGAACTCGTGTTGCTGTGCGTAGCCTGTCATAAAGGTTAACATTGCGAGCAGCGCAAAGGCATACCGCCTTGCGCCGCGTAAGAAATTGTTGTTAGGTTTAGTCGTCATATCGCCTTCCTTTTTTTCCGAAGTCTTTTCTGTCCCTGTTGCCTTTGAAGTCACGTCCGCCACGGCGGTCATTGCGTCCTCCGTTGTCGTCGAAGTCGCGTCTGCCACGGCCGAAGTCACGCCTGCCTCGGTCGTCCCTGCGGCGTTCCCTGTCGCGTGAGCCTTGATTGCCAAGTTCGAATTTATGGAACTTGAACGTGCGTATGTCGCCTTCTTCGTTTTCTTCATGCTCTTCAAGCCGTTTCTTGAATTCGCGGTTTTCCTTGAAACGGTGTTTCTCCGACATGGCTTTCTTCTCCTCGTCGGTCTTGAGTATGTTGCCGGCACCGCGGAAATCGCTTAGCTTCCCTTCAAAAATCTGGTACTTGCGGAACTCGCATTCGAGCGAACCGTTGTAAAGTGGAATTTTCAATGACGGCTTCAGTCCTATCTGGTCGAAGCATTCCTCGCGGTAGCTCAACACCCATGCGTCGTTGTTCTTGAACTGATGCTTGAGTATTTCGCCAATCATGCGGTATGTTCCGAGCAGGTCTGGGGTGGATATTCGTTCGCCGTATGGAGGGTTTGTCACCATTATGGCCTTGTCCTTTGGCTGCTTGAAGTCCTTGAAGTCGGCCAAGGCCACGCTGATGTCCTTGGTCAGTCCGGCGGCGCGGACGTTCAGGTTGGCTTTCTGTACTGCGTTGGGGTCGATGTCGTAGCCGTATATATGGTGGTTGAACTCGCGCTCCTGCGAGTCGTCGTTGTAGATGCGGTCGAAGAGTTCGGCGTCGAAGTCGGGCCATTTCTCAAACGCATAGCTCTTGCGGAACACGCCGGGAGCCATATTGCGGGCTATGAGGGCGGCTTCGATAAGCAGCGTCCCGGAGCCGCACATAGGGTCGATGAAGTCGGTGTCGCCTTTCCATCCCGTCATGAGAATCATTCCGGCGGCGAGCACTTCGTTAAGAGGTGCTTCAACGGCCTCCTGCCTGTAGCCGCGGCGGTGCAGGCTTTCGCCGCTCGAGTCGAGTGAAAGCGTGCAGCGGTCTTCTGCGATGTGCATGTTCAGGCGTATGTCGGGGTTCGCCACGGAGATGTTGGGACGCTGTCCGGTCTTCTCGCGGAACTGGTCTACTATGGCGTCTTTCACCTTGTACGACACGAATTTGGAGTGGCGGAACTCGTCGGAGAACACCACCGAGTCTACGGCGAAGCTTTTTTTCAGGTCGAGGTACTGGCTCCAGTCTATTTTCTTAACCTCTTCGTACACGTCGTCGGCCGACTGCGCCTTGAAGTGCTTGATTGGCTTTATGACCCTTATGGCCGTGTGCAGGCTGAAGTTGGCGCGGTACATCATTTCCTTGTCGCCGGTGAACGACACCATGCGGCGCCCTATCTGCACGTTGTTTGCTCCCAGTTGCGTAAGCTCTTTTGCCAAGACGGGTTCCAGTCCCATGAACGTCTTGGCGATGAGTTCGAATTCTTGTTCCATCGTTTTTCCTGTGATTGGTAAAAGTAAAAATGTAAAAAAGCAAGAAGGTAACAAGTATTTGTCCGTTACATGCCTGTCTTACCGCCTACTTCCGTTCTTTTACTTTTACTTTTTTGTATTTTGTATTTATTTGTTTTTATCAAATGTTTTCATGCATTTATATGCCAATCTAATCCTTCAACGGGAGGTTTTACCTTTTTGCTGTCTTACTTTTTTACCGTTTTAGGATTGCCGTTTTACCTTCTTTGTCATCGGTCTCATGTCTTCAGTAACCCAGATGTTTGCCCCGACGACACACCCTTTGCCGATTGTCACCCGCCCGAGGATGGTCGCGTTCGAGTACACTATCACGTCGTCTTTGAGTATCGGATGGCGCGGTATGCCCTTGATTGGGTTCCCGTCGGCGTCGAGCGGAAAGCTCTTCGCCCCCAGCGTAACACCTTGGTACAGCTTGACGTTGTTGCCTATGATGCATGTCGCGCCTATTACAACGCCCGTGCCGTGGTCGATGGTGAAATGGTGGCCTATCTGCGCCGCCGGATGAATGTCAATCCCGGTCTCCGAATGGGCCATTTCTGTTATGATTCTCGGAATGAGCGGCACGCCGAGCTTTACCAACTCGTGGGCTATGCGGTAGTTTACGAGAGCCTTTATCACGGGGTAGCACGATATAATCTCGCCCTTGCTCTCGGCGGCGGGGTCGCCGTTGTATGCCGCCTCGATGTCGGTTGCCAGCACGGCGCGTATCTCCGGCAGGCGCTCAACGAGCCTTGCCGCCAGCTCTTCGGCCTGCGGCCTGCGGTAAAGCGGTATGCCTGCGGCCTGCGCGTGCTCGGTGTCCATGAAGCACAGCCCGGCCATAATCTGGTCGGTAAGAATCTTGTGCATGCGCTCCACGTTTACTCCGATATGGTAATTCAGCGTATTAATGTTTACCGTGGACTTGCCGTAGAAACCGGGAAACAATATCGAGCGCGCAAGCCCGATAATCTCTTCAAGTGCCTTTGCCGAAGGTAACGGGTCGCCGTCTCGGTGCTGGTGGAACAGCTCTTTCAACGACTCGCGTTGAGACAACTTTTCGATTGTCCGGGTTAGAATTTGCGTCAAGCTGTCGGTACTCATTATTCGGTGTGTCAATATTGTGTGCAAATTTAATCGTTTTATCGTTACGCGCCAAATTTTTCACCTTTTTATTCATTGCGTTTTTTCCCGTTTTTTGTACTGCGTGGCAGCTTGCCAGGCGGCATGTTGCGGCTACGGGTTTTCTGTCGCTTTGCCGTTGGCTTTGCAAAAGGCCGTCTTCCGTGTTGCAAAAGGCCGTGAATTGCAGCGCGAAATACCGTGTTTTGCAAGCTGAAAGATGACCTGTTGCGGATCCGCTGATACTCAGGCGGTTACACGTCTGCCTGCAAACGAGTCTTTGCTGGCTGTAGGTGGTTGTGTGAAGTGTAAAGTTTTCTTAACTCGGTGACAGGCATCCGGGTTTTGAAACAAATTGCGTATTTTTACGATAGGATAAGCTGCACCTCGGAAATGAAAATAAAATGTCGTTTCACTTCCTTTTATTTTGCATTTCACTCGGTTTGCATTATCTTTAGATAAGATAAGCTGCACCTCGGAAATGAAAATAAAATGTCGTTTCACTCCCTTTTATTTTGCATTTCACTCGGTTTGCATTATCTTTGCATAAACTGTTTTTTAAGGTGAGATGGAGCTTGTTCAGAGCATAATAGAAAATAACGGTTTCCCGGTTGCAACGGCGTTCCTGCTCGGCATCATCGTGGCTTTGCACCCTTGTCCGCTGGCTACAAACATTGCGGCCATGGGCTATTTGGCCAAGGACGCGCACCGGCGCCGCCGGGTTTTTGTCAATTGTCTGGCTTATACGTTTGGCCGCATGCTGGCGTATTCGCTGCTTGGGGTTGTGTTGCTCGCTGTGTTCCGTGGCAGCGTTGGCTTCGAGGCGGCAGGCCGTTGGTTCGGGCAGTGGGGTGAGAAGGTGCTAGCCCCTGTACTTATTGTAATAGGACTGTATTTCATTCTCGACCGTTTCCTCCACAAACATGAGCATTGCCCTAATGTGTCGGAACGCGGACGCCGCTTTCACGGCAGTTGGGGCGGCCTGCTGTTGGGCGTGCTTCTGGCGATGTCTTTCTGTCCGGAGAGCGCCATTGTCTATTTCGGCATGCTCATGCCGTTGTCCGCACAGTCACCGTGGGGCTATCTTTTGCCGGTTGTATTCTCCGTCGCCACGTCGCTGCCGGCTGTCATTCTCGCTTGGGTTGTGGCTTACGGCATAGGCGGAACCGATGCCATGAGGGCGCGGATGCACCGTGTGCAGCGGTGGATAGGCGTTGTTGTTGGCGTGCTTTTCATAGGTGCGGGAGTGTTCTGCATGTTCAATTAAGAATTAAGTACCCACCCCAGCCCTCCCGAAGGGATGAAGCTTGATTACTAAAAATATTGGAACTAAAATAATAAAAGGTTATCCTGTATTCTTAGGATAACCTTTTTTACATATCAAGCCCCCTCCCTTGGGGATGGTTGGGGTGGGTTGTTACTTCTCAAACTTTATCTCAACCGTGTTGAAACCCATGGCTTTGAACATCTGGTAGAACTGCTTGCTGGCGTTGTCTTCCGCGCTTTCCAGGTTCTCTTTCGTCAAGCACCGTTTCTTCATCTTTGCCTTGGCGCGCTGGTACAGGTCTTCACGGGCTTTGCCGTTCCATGTGCCCGACTCGAAAAACGACTGCGTCTGGGCTTCGTCTATGAAGTCGTCGTCAAGCAGTTTTACCTTGGGAAGCACGGCTCGCAGCGTGTCTCCGCTAACCGTTACCCAGTTTTCGGACGCCTCGCCAAGGTCTATGCCTATGCGCAGTGTGCCTTTGTAGATGCGTATCAGGTCGTCGGAGCCGAAGAGCTTTTTCCTTGTCGTGTCAACCATCTCTTCGTCGTCGATGGATAGAAATTCCCATTCGCCTATTTCCTTCATGGCCAGCACCTGTGTCGGGGTTATGTTTATGCTGTCGTTGACGTATGTGGTTATGCTGCCATTGCGGCACTGGCGCACTAAGTATGCCGACGCAATGATGACCACTATCACCGTTGCCGCTATCAGGTAAAGCTTGATTTTGCCCGTTATGAGCATAATCCTGCTCCACAGGCTGAGCCTTGTCTTATTGTAGTTCTTGTTATTTGCCATATTCCATGCTGCTGTTTTCGAGTATTTCCGGCAGGTCGCCTTCGGTAAAGTCCTTGCGGAACGTTATCGTGATGTCCTCTTCATTGTATCCCATCCGTGCCAATATGGGCACTAAGGCGTGCGCCGCACTTTCGCGCGCCATCTCGAATATGCCGGTCTGCGGTATGCTTTCGATGATTTGCCGGCGCCCTTGTTGCTCGTATGAGGTCATTTCGGCGTCGGTGAAGTCTGGCCGTGTCAGGGCTACGTGCTTCCTTATTCCGCCGTGGTCGATGCGGCTCGAAGTAAGTTCCACTTTCGGGTCGGGCAACACTATTTCCACCTTGTCGCCTGTCTTTATGATGTTCTTCTCGCTGAAAGTTCCGAAATCGATGTACGCTTTCAGCTTTGCTTCCATCGGTATTGCTATTTTCCGCGTAGACATAGGCATGGAAACATCGAACTTCCGGTTGAACATTGTGCCTTTCAGGCGCACGTCGTCATCGTGCGTTACAATCTTGCGCACCCGGTATTCAGCCGTGTACAGTTTGGAGCATTTGCGTATCTGCATCACCATCACGGGGATGGTGTCGATGGCTTTGGCCGCCTTCCGGCTCTTTTTGCCGTCTGTGCAGGCTGCCAGCACAAGTGCGGACATGATGATGTAAAGTGCAAGTCTTTTCATAAGTTGTTACAAAATTAGCTAAAAACGGATGAAACTCAAAATAAAATGGTAGTGAAACGGGGTTTTGTTTTGCTTTTTAATGAATTTGTACTATTTTTGTGCCGAAAAGCGTAACATGACAAAATGAAATCTTTACAAACACTGTTCATCGCCGCTGTGGCGGCATTGGCCTTTTCGGCTTGCAGCGAGAAAAAGCCTACCAATAATATTGTCGCCAAGAAACCAGTGGTCAAAGCTCCTTCTGGACCGGTTAAGATGCAAGACTCGAAATTTGCGGATGAAGTCCAGTGGAATGGCAAAAGTTGTAATGTCAGCATAGTGCGCCGCGCCGATACGTCATTGCCGGTAATCACCGACGATGCAGGCGGAAAATACTATGACAATGTGATAGACATCAAGATAGAGGCTAACGGCGGCAATGACGGTACGCAAGGGGCGGAGCTTCTGTTTCATAAGACGTTTGGCAAGCAGAATTTCGCATCAATGGTGGATGCTGAATATCTTAAGAAAAGCGCTCTGCTTGGCATCGTTTTCGACCGTGTTGAAGGTGACAAGATAATTTTCGCGGCGAGCGTAGGTCAGCCAGATGTGCTCAGCGACGACTTTGTTCCGATGCTCGTCACTGTATCGCGTTCGGGAGGCATGACGATTTCGAAGGATACAAGGCTCGACAGCGACGTTGAAGAGGAAACTGCTGAAAGGTGAAAAGGTAAAAAAGTAGAAAGGTAAAAAGGTAAAAGGTGATGTAATACTTTTGCGCTCATCGGATGTGCCGTATAGACAAGACATTTATTTTTACCCTTCTACTTTTTTATCTTTTTACTTTTCCACCTTTTCATCCTTTCATTTGTTTCTGTATTCCTGCGGTGTCATGCCGGTGGAATGCTTGAAAAACTTACAGAAAAAGCTTACGTTCGGAAAGTTGAGGGCGTAGGCTATTTCAGCCACTTGCTTGCTGCTGTACTTCAGCATGACCTTCGCGTTGGTTACAACGGCGCGGTCAATCCATTCCTTTGCGGTTATCCCGCTTGCCTGTTTTATGACGGAGCTTAGGTAACGTGGCGTGACGCACATCTTGTTTGCATAAAAAGCAAGTTTGCGCTCGTGCTTTGCATTGCTGTTGATTAGGCTTATGAAAGTGTTGAACAGTTCCTTTCCACGCGACGTTTCGGGTTGTTCCGTATCGGTCTCGATGTTCTTCAGATAGTTGTAATAATGTATTATCGAGTAAATAAGGCCGTTCAAGGCTTCGTCGGGGAAGTGTCCTTTGTTTATCATTTTCCATGCCGTGCCGAACAGGTATCTTATTTTTGCGGCGTCTTCGGCCTGGGGATGTATTGCGAAGAAAGTCGATTTGCCGTTGCACCATGACGGCATCGACTTCCACATTGCCGCTTTCAGCCGCTCGTCGCCCACCATTATGCCGCACAGGTCGAAATCATTAGACACTTCGTTGATTTGCAGTATGCTGCCTGCTGATATGAAAGCGAACGTGCCAACGCCGTATTCATATTCAATAAGGTTTACCGTTAGTCTTATTCTCCCTTGCAGAATAAAGCCTATCCTGCAATCTTCCATAATGTAAGGCGTGTCTCTTTGCAGAATTTCCTGTACGGCCTTGCTGCCTTCTGCAAGCATTGCCATGTCTTTACCGATGAACATTGCCGGCGACTTTTCGGTCTTGACGTAATTCAATGCCGATTTCAGTTCATGGAACGAGAAGCGTTCCGGCGATTTGTTTTTCATGCCTTTATTTGTTTAATCGTATTGTGCAAAAGTACAAAAAGAACTTGTTTTGGCAACGTTTTATTGCCTTAAATGTGCTGTTTGGATGTAAGATAGTACAAAAGGAACATTATACCGTAATATATGATAACACCTTTATGTGCCGATGTAGTTATCTTTGCACACAGAAACAATGAAAAACGAAAACACATGAAACATCATCTTATTTGCATGTTGGCGGTATTCTGTCCGGCGCTGTGTGCCGCGCAGGTCACGCTTGAGCAGTGTAAGGCGTGGGCGGCCGACAACTATCCCGTAATAAGGCAGTACGCCTTGGTGGAGCAGAGCCGCCGTTTCACTGTGGAGAATGCCATGAAGGCGTGGCTGCCGCAGGTCAGTGTGAACGGCACTGTGTCTTACCAGAGCGATGTTACGAGCATTCCCATAGAGTTGCCCGACGTGGATATTCCTAAAATTGGCAAAGACCAGTATGATGTCAACATAACGTTGAGCCAGCAGGTGTACGACGGCGGCGCGGCGTCTTCGGCCAAACGGCTTGCCGAGGCGCAGGGTGATGTAGAGCACGGAAAGGTAAGCGTGGCGATGTATGATGTCAACCAGCGCGTAGACCAGCTGTTTTTCGGCGTTTTAGTGCTTGACGAACAAATCCGTCAGGTGCGCGTCTTGCAGGACGATTTGTCGCTTTCGCTGTCGTCGGTTGAGGCTATGATGAAAGGCGGCGTAGCCAATCAGGCCGATGTTGACGCGGTAAAGGTGGAGCAGGTGAAGGCGCGGCAGAAGGAAACCAGTCTGCTGACGCAGCGCAAAACGTATATGAAGATGCTCTCGACGTTCACCGGCAAGGACATGGGAGAGAACGACTCGCTGGCACGGCCGCCAATGCTGGCACTGCTGCCAGCTGACAACCGCCGCCCGGAACTTGAGCTTTACGCCGCGCAGAACAGCCTGATTGACACCAAGCTGAAAGCTCTCAACACCGATTTGCGCCCACATGTCGGCGTGTATGCACGCGGCGGATACGGCAATCCGGGGCTTAACATGCTGAAAGACGACTTCGACGCGTATTATAAAGTAGGCCTTACGCTGTCGTGGAACTTCGGTTCGTTGTACACTCGGGCTAACGACAAGAAGAAACTTGAGGCCGAGCGGCAGACTGTGCAGTCGGAACGTGATGCCTTTTTGTTCAACACGCGCCTTCAGACCGAGCTTCAGAGCGGAGCTATAGCAAGCTTGCGTGAACAGATAAAGCAGGACGACGAGATAATAACCCTGCGCCAACGCATACGCGAAAAGGCAGGGCAGAGGGTCGCTAACGGAACGGAGACAGTGAACGAGATGCTTCGCGACATCAACGCCGTAAGCGATGCGCAGCTTGCCAAGCGGCTGCACGAGATACAACTGTTGCAGGAAATATACAAGGTTAAACATCTTAATAATATCTGAAAGATGAAAAATTTGATTGTTTTGATGGCTGTCATCGCCTTCGCTGCCTGTTCGGGTGGCGGCGATGAGCATGACGCTACGGGCATGTTTGAGGCTACGGAGGTTATTGTTTCAGCCGAACAGACGGGCAAGTTGCTGTATTTTGATGTCGATGAGGGCGACGTTCTCGCCAAGGGACAGCAGGTTGGGCTTGTCGATACGGTGCAACTCCAGTTGCGCGCGATGCAGCTCGGCGCAACGAAAGAGGCATACGCGAGCCAGCGTCCCGACATAGAGAAGCAGATAGCGGCGACAAGACAGCAATTGGCAAAGGCCGAATTGGAGGTGAAAAGATATTCCGCCTTGGTGCGCGACAACGCCGCCAACCGCAAGCAGCTTGACGATGCGGAGAGCAGCGTGCGCGTGTTGCGCCGCCAGTTGGACGCGCAACTGTCGCAGCTTAACAACACCACGGGCAGCCTGAACCGCCAGATGGACGCCGCCGAGATACAGCGGCGTCAGGTAATCGACAACTTGGAGAAGTGCCGGGTGAAGTCGCCAATCGGCGGAACCGTGCTCGACAAGTATGCCGAGGCAGGCGAGTACGCCACTCCGGGCAAACCGTTGTTCAAGATAGCGGATGTTGCCGACATGAAGTTAAGGGCGTATGTCGATGCTCCGCAGCTCACATCGCTTAAAGTGGGACAGCCGGTAAAGGTGTATGCCGACTTTGGCGAGGACGGTAACCGCGAGTATAAGGGCGTTATCGAGTGGATTTCGGACAAGGCGGAGTTTACCCCGAAGACGATACAGACACGCGACGAACGCGCCAACTTGGTGTATGCGGTGAAGATAGCGGTGAAGAACACCGACGGACTGATAAAAATCGGAATGTACGGCGAAGTGGATTTTTAATTTAGGAGTAGAGGAGTAAAGTAGTAGAGGAGTAAGTCCCACCTTCTCACCTCCTCACTTTCTCACCTTCAAATCCATGCTTTTACCTTTTTACTTTTTCACCTTTTTACCTTTAAAACTATGGTTTCAGTTGACGATTTGCGAAAGAATTACGGACGGACGACGGCCCTGGACGGTATTTCGCTCAATGTCCGTGAAGGCGAGATATACGGCATCATAGGCCCTGACGGCGCAGGCAAGACGTCGCTCTTCCGCATATTGGCTACGCTTCTGCTGCCCGACGGCGGACAGGCCACGGTCGATGGCCTTGACGTTGTTAAGGACTATCGGGAGCTGCGGCGGCGCATAGGCTACATGCCGGGCAGGTTTTCGCTGTATCAAGACCTGTCGGTGGAGGAGAACTTGCAGTTTTTCGCCTCGGTGTTCAACACCACGATAGAGCGGAATTACGCTCTTATAAGGGACATTTACAGTCAGCTTGAGCCGTTTAAGGCGCGCAGGGCAGGCAAACTGTCGGGCGGAATGAAACAGAAACTGGCGCTTTGCTGCGCCCTGATACATGCTCCGCGCGTGCTGTTGCTCGACGAACCGACAACAGGCATCGACCCGGTGTCGCGCAAGGAGCTGTGGACTATGCTGCGGAAGTTGAGGCAGGACTACGGCATAACCATCGTGGTGTCAACTCCTTACATGGACGAAGCGTCGCAGTGCGACCGCATTTCGCTGATGCAGGGCGGGCGGTTGTTGCAGACCGACACTCCCGACGGGATATGTGCGGCGTACACAGGCCGTCTGTTCGCGGTGAAGAGTGCTGACATACACCGTCTGCTTGACGACCTGAAGAAATGCGCCGGTGTGAAAACCGCGTTTGCATTTGGCGACAGCTTCCATGTAACGCTTGACGATGATGTGGCTTCATGCACGCTGTGGGATTACCTGAACGGCCTCGGTCACACAGACGTTGAAGTGAAAAAGATACAGCCTTCGGTCGAGGATTGCTTCATGTCGCTGATGAAGTTGTGAGCAGTGGACGTGCCTTTACATACCGATATTTGGCCTAACCCTAAACGTTTGATAGCCAATGTGTTATAAAAGATTCTGCAAAAGACGGCTTTTCGCCGTGCAAAAGGTGCTCTTTCGTGCTGTAAAAGGTGGCTTTTTGCGGCCTGAAAGACGGTCTTTTGCAAACTTGAAAAATTTATGTGGATATTCTGCCGGTAACTTACCGGCAAAAGATATGTAAGAACTATGGATGCGGAAAATGTGATTACGGCGGAAAAACTGACAAAGCAGTTCGGTGCGTTCGTTGCCGTTGACCATATAACGTTCAGCGTGCGGCGCGGCGAGATATTCGGTTTTCTCGGTGCTAACGGTGCCGGAAAGACTACGGCCATGCGCATGCTGGCAGGTCTTAGCCGTCCGACTGCCGGCAGTGCGGTGGTGGCAGGCTTCGATGTCGGCGCACAGTCGGAGCAGGTGAAGCGGCACATCGGTTACATGAGCCAGAAGTTTTCGCTTTACGACGACCTGACCGTGGCCGAGAACATGCGCCTTTTCGGCGGAATATATGGTATGCGGCGCAACCGGATAGGCGGCAGGATTGACGGCATGTTGGGCGAACTCGGTTTGCAGGACGAGCGCAAAAGTCTTGTAGGCTCGCTTCCGTTGGGGTGGAAGCAGAAGCTGGCTTTCGCCGTGGCGACGATACACGAGCCTGAAATAGTGTTCCTCGACGAGCCTACCGGAGGCGTTGACCCCGTTACGCGGCGCACGTTCTGGGAGCAGATTTACCGCGCCGCCGACCGCGGCACGACGGTTTTCGTCACCACTCACTACATGGACGAGGCGGAGTATTGCGACCGCGTGTCAATCATGGTTGACGGACGCATCGCCGCGCTTGGCACTCCGCACGGACTGAAGGGCGACTTTGGCGCAACTGACTTGTACGGCGTTTTCTACAGTCTCGCACGCAAAGCGGAAAGGAGGTGATACATGGCACAGTTTGTTTCGTTCGTCCGCAAGGAGTTTCTGCATATCTTCCGCGACAGGCGCAGTATGCTGATATTGCTCGGAATGCCCGTTGTGCTGCTTCTGCTGTTCGGCTATGCGGTTACGACAGAGGTGCGTAACGTGCGTGTGGCGGTGCTCGACCACTCGCGCGACGAGGTGACTACGAGGGCATACGACCGCATTTCGTCAAACGAATATATGTCGCTCGCAATGGTTACGGCCGACCGCCGCGATGTTGACGCGGCCTTCAGGCAGGGACGGATAGACGTTGCGGTAGTGTTCGGGAGCGGCTTTGCAAGCGACATAAGGCATTTTGGTACGGCTCAGGTGCAGGTTCTCGTCGACGGAACGGAGCCTAATCAGGCCGCCATGCGGTTGCAATATGTAGGTCAGGTGCTGTCGGCCATGCGTAATGACATTGTGGAAGGCGGCGTGGCCGATGCCGGTTTCAACATCGTTCCGGTTACGCGGATGCTTTATAACCCACAACAGAAGAGCGAATACAACTTTGTTCCGGGCGTGATAGGCATGCTTCTTATGCTTGTGTGCGTGCTGATGACCAGCGTGTCGATAGTCCGCGAGAAGGAGACGGGCACGATGGAGGTGCTTCTCGCGTCGCCTCTTTCCCCTGCACGCATCATCATGTCAAAGCTCGTTCCTTATTTCGTAATCTCCGTGTTCAATGTCGCCACGGTGCTTCTGCTCGCTCGCTACGTAATCGGAGTGCCCATGGCAGGCAGCTTGTGGTGCTTCCTCGGCGTAACGTTGCTTTACACCCTTGTGTCGCTTACGCTCGGACTGTTCGTCTCAAACCTTGTCCGCACACAGGTGGCGGCAATGGTTGTGTCGATGTTGTTCATCATTCCTACGGTATATCTGTCAGGTCTGGCGTTCCCGTTGGAGAGCATGCCGAAGGTGTTGCAGTACATCTCGGCAATCGTTCCGGCGCGTTGGTTCATCGATGCGGCGCGCCGCCTGATGATACAGGGCGTTGAGGCGCGTTACATCATGCAGGATGTCGTCGTGATGCTCGTCATGGAAGCGGTGCTGTTGGTTGTCGCGCTGAAGAAGTTTAAGGTAAGGCTTTGACACCCACCCCGGCCCTCCCGAAGGGAGGGGGCTTGATATGTTTCATTACAGACGTGATTAAATGGATAATGTCAATGAGCAAGTTGAAATTGAAGATATTTTCAAAAGATAACCAGACTCCCTCCCCACGGGAGGGTTGGGGTGGGGCTTTTCTCATCCGGAAAGAGTTTCTGCAAATCAGGCGCAACGCCTTTCTGCCGAAAATATTTGTCGTTTTGCCTATCATAATGCTGCTGATTGTGCCATACGCGGCCAATCAGGAGGTGAAGGACTTGAAGTTCTGCGTTGTTGACAACGACCGCAGCACGCTCTCGCGCGAGCTTGTCGCGCAGGTGGATGCCTCTAAGTATTTCATGCTTGAGTCGGTGCATGGCGACTACCGTAGTGCGTTGGAACAGGTGGAGATGGGCAGGGCTGATGTGATACTCGACATACCGCACGGCTTCTCGTCAGATGTGGTGCGCGAGGGCACGGCCTCCGTCAATGTGAACGTCAACGCGGTGAACGGCGTTAAGGGTGCTCTTGGACAGGCTTACATGCTCAGCATAATATCCGACTTTACCTCGGCGCAGCGCGAGGAGCGCGGCATCGGGGTGGGGCAGGGCGCGGACGGCGGTGTGGATGTGCGTCCGCGTTACCTCTTCAACGCCGCTCTTGACTATAAGGTTTACATGGTTCCGGGGATAATCGCGATGCTCCTGACGCTGCTCATAGGCTTCCTGCCGGCGATAAACATCGTCGGCGAGAAGGAGAAGGGCACCATCGAGCAAATTAACGTAACACCGGTAAGCCGCACGGATTTCATCCTGTCGAAGCTCATTCCTTACTGGATAATCGGCCTGTTCATGCTCCTGTGGTCTATGTTGTGGGCATACATCCTTTACGGAATGCGTCCCGAGGGCAGCGTGTGGTTAGTGTTGCTGTCGTCGCTGCTGTTCTTCCTCATCGTGTCGAGCCTCGGCCTGATAGTGTCAAACTGCTCGGCAACAATGCGTCAGGCCGCCCTGCTGATGCTGTTCTTCCTGATAATATTCGTTCTTATGAGCGGTCTGCTTACGCCGATAGCCAGTATGCCCGATTGGGCGCAGGCCATAACGTATGCCAATCCCCTGCGCTACTACATCGAAGCCCTGCGCGCCCTCTACCTGAAAGGCAGCACGCTGGCCGACCTCCAGCCGCAACTGCTCTCGATGGCGGCCTACGCCGTGGTGTCGTGGGCTGGCGCGATACTTAGCTACAAGAAAACAAACTGATTTTCATACATTTGCTGTCATCTGTCAGTATAGCATGTATCTTTTTGGAAATCAGTCTTTTACGGGCTGACAGATAAATGCGTTTACTGTCAGCTTACCGTCATATCCTCCACCGTTTTGTGACCTGCGCTGACAGTAAACGCATTTATCTGTCAGCCTGTAATCTATTTATTATCAATACGTTATACCCAATCCTGACAGATGACAGTAAAAAACAAAAATCTTTTTCACTGTCATTGTAATTGTTGCTTTATAATTTATGAATGTCCGCAAATAACTCAATTCCTGTCAATCAGACATTAACCGGCAATGCACATGTCTTTAACTACTTAGAGACCGCAGAGAGCGAATCGTGTTGTTGAGTGTAGCGAGAAACTACTTTAACTCCTTTAACTACCTATGAATGGTAGCTTTGCGAACATTCATATTATAATTCTCGCCGTTCTTCTTGATTTATCCAACATTGCAAAAAAACGTCAATTGCATTGCAAAACATGCCCTTTTAGCGTGTAAAAGATAACCTTTTGGGTTGTAAAAGGACATCTTTTATATCCTATTTGAAAGTTCGACTAAATTTCATCTTGCATTAACTGTATAAACATCTGATATTATGCGATTTACAGAATTATTTAGTCGAACTTCAGCTAAAAGTTCGACTAAACTTCTACTAAAACCCATTTCTTCTTTTCGCTAAGCTGAATTATTCTGTTTTTCTTCAATGCTGACAGTAGATTTCCGATTTTTCTTATCTTCTGTTCATCTGTCCGAATATCAGACAGCTTTGAACTTAGAAGCGTGTTCAGTTCTCCCTTTGTCGCGCCTCCGAATGAGCGAAGATAGGAAACAATCATATCCTTGAAATGACTGTCGTTGAAGCTGTTGTTCTTCTCTTCATCGCAGAAAAGTTTTTCAGGTACTTAAAATCCTTTTATTCACAGCGTGAGTTTTTCTACGTATATTCACGGAGAAGGGATTGTTATAGTTCGAATTTGGTTATGCAGATATTTGTAATTTTAGGCTTATTGTTTTTGTTTCAATCATATAGTGAACCCACAGACAACAATTAGGCATTGTGATTAAGAGTTTAGACGTTATTCGACTTCAACTAATTTGTCTTTATGTTTCGGTAATAATTGCTCAAACTTTGCCCGACTACCTTTGGGTATATTTATTTTCTGCAATGTGTGGCAGTTGTAAAAAGCATAATTGCCTATACTTATTACGCTATAGGGAATTGTTATTTCCTGTAAAGAATAACAATATGCAAACGCATTTTCTCCAATATTTGTCACACATGGAGGAATTATTATCTTTTGTAAAGAACTACTTTCCTCGAATGCGCTATCCTCAATACTTGTCACACTCGAAGGTATAGTAAATTTGTATTTATCTTGAGTAGAAATGAACGATAAAAGTTTTGTCATATTGAAATTGTAAAGAACATTATCAACAACTTTGAAAAAAGGAGAATTACATATAATTTTACATTTACATCTTAAAAAGGGATTTTTCCCAATTTTTTTTACAGAATGTGGAATTGTTATTGTTAATAATGATTCGCATCCCCAAAACGCATAGTTGCCTATACTTATCACACTTGAAGGAATTTCTATTTCTTGTAATAAGCAACAATCCGCAAATGTACAATTTTCAATACTTGTTATGTGTGATAAGATTTTTATTTCCAATAAATAAACAGGTATATTAAAGATGAAAAGAAAATCCAAACAAGTATAGATAAATTAGCTTTATATCAGTGTTTTATAAAGACGCTCTTTCTTTCAGTTGTTTTCATTATTTTCTGTTAATCGGTTCTTTTTGGGTACATTTTTGTTCCTTGTTTGTTTCTTGATTTCAGTTTTAATTCGTACATTTGCATACGAAAAATAACGAATGAAAGAATACGATTATGCCACGAATAAAGAAGCCTAAAAAAGTAAAAGAACCAATCCGTCTTCGGATGAAGGATTTGTCCGATGGCAGCAAAAGTCTGTATCTGGATATATACCGCAACGGCAAACGGACATACGAGTACCTGAAGCTGTATCTTATTCCGGGAACGGACAGCAATACCCGTCGGCAAAATGAAATAACAATGGCTGCCGCAAATGCCATCAAGTCGAAACGTATTATCGAACTGACCAGTGGTGAAGCCGGTATCGTGAACCATACGGATAAGATTTATCTGCTGGACTGGATGCAAACCTATCTGGAGTACCAAGAGAAACGCGACAAGAAGGGTATCGGTCAAATCAAAGCCGTTACCCATATCCTGAAAGAATATGCAGGGGAAAGATTTATATTGGATCGGGTTGACCTCGCTTTTTGCCAAGGCTATATCGACTACATGCTGACAACCTTCCGCCCTAAAGGAAAGCCGATAGCAGCTTCTACACGCAACACCTATTATCAGATATTCAATGGCGCCCTGAATGCTGCCGTTCGGGCTAAACGGTTGTTGAGAAATCCGTTTAACGAGATGGAAAAGTCGGAGAAGCCCAAAATGCCGGAAAGCGTGCGGTCCTATATGACCATCGAAGAGGTACGGGCATTGATTGCCACTCCGATGCAGGAAGGGAGGGTAAAAAATGCCTATCTGTTCTCCTGCTTCTGCGGACTGCGTATCAGCGATATTGTCGGCCTGAAATGGAAGAATGTCTTTGTCGATAACGGCCAATACCGTCTGGCGGTAGCTATGCAGAAGACCAAAGAACCGATTTACCTGCCACTCTCCAACGAGGCGTTGAAATGGATGCCGGAGCGTGAGGACAAGGCTGCGGACGATCCTGTGTTCAACCTGCCTTCAAATATCAATCAGTATCTCAGACCGTGGGCCGAAGCGGCCGGAATCACCAAGCGTTTTACTTTTCACACCGCCCGGCATACATTCGCGACCATGATGCTGACGCTCGGTGCGGATCTCTATACCGTATCGAAGCTGCTTGGCCATACCTCCGTGAGAATGACACAGGTGTACGCCAAAATCATCAACCAGAAAAAAGACGAAGCAGTCAATTTGGTTAACGGCCTATTCGACTGATGTAGTCATACATGTCAAATTCAATTTACAGGTAAATATTTCCGGCTTTTCTCCGATATTTCAAATGGTCGAAGTAATGCCACTATTATAATAAGTATAAACCCATAAAAAACAATTCGACATGAAAGGACAAAACAACAGGTCCTCTCTTTTTTTGAAGGGAGACCACATCTGCACCACTTCGCTACGGAACAGGATGTAGCGGAAGAATTTTACGAGTTGCTCTCCGAAGCAAGGGAGCTTTATCTTCAAGACGTCATGGCAGACGGCAAACGATATGGCCGCTACGTGGATGACTTTATAAACAGCCACCGGTACATCGACTGCAACAGTGCGGTTTGCAGGAATTGCCATGAAATGAACATTCATATCATCAGAGGGCTGTTGCTCGATTGTACAAGTCTCGTCAAAAGCCTCTTTACCGCAGAAACATTTTCTTTCGAGGAGTGCATGGCCTTGAAACAAAAGTACGACATTGCCGGAGTATGGTTCGACTCTTCACGTACAGAAGATTCCAGAAACGCTCCACCTCTCTCCTTTGGTTGCAATTTTTCCCGTGAACAGATGACAGGTATTGTGGCTTGCGCCAACGCTTATCATCTGTTTTGCGTTTCCACTCTCCGCATCGAGGACATGGAAGCGCTTTTTGCCTGCAAGGAGAATTTCTGTATACGTGTGAACAATATCCGCCATGTGGCGGTTCTGTTCGATGCGTTGCTCGAAAACACCTTTATCCTGCCTCACTGGCAGTCGGTTCTCGACAAGGGGCGGTTCCTGTTGTCCAAAGACGGCACAAGATATGTTACCGCTTCAAGCCTCTCGTCTGCCCTCTCTGCGGCGAGGAACAACATTACATCGGCAAACCTCGGCATACGAAAAGCCATCAGTCGGCTGAAAATATGACACGAAGTGCCAAAAAGCCAAGTATGTGAAAGATAAAACAGTGATAGTTGCCGTGATACGTGCATAGTATCATGCCGGAATTTCCGGCTGTCCGGTTCACATCACATAACTTTGACCTCCGTTAGCGCGCTGCATAACGGAGGTAACTCTCCATTGTCTAATTTTAACATGTATTTTATGCAAAACAGAACAACATTCATGGAGCGGTTAAGCGAACGGCTGACCGCCATAGAAGCGGTTCTCAAGAAGTTGGAACCGGTGGAAGGTCTGTTGGAGCGTGTGGCTTTGCTGGAAAATACCATTTACACGACCAAGAAAGTCTTCACTTTTCAAGAGGCGTGCATGTATATCGGCGTGTCCGAAAGTATGTTGTACAAACTCACATCGAACAAGGAAATCCCGCACTACAAACCTCGCGGCAAGATGCTTTACTTCGCGAAGGAAGAGCTGGACGCATGGCTCTTGCAAAACTACGAACCTACGGTGGACGATGCCATGCGTATGGCGACGGAAGTATCCGCAACCCAACCGTTCTTTAACCAGAAGCGCTATGGAAAACGAAAAAAGAACTGACCGTAACTCGTGGGCGGAACTGGACGAGAATCGCCTGTCGGATATTCTCACGGCATCGCAGATAAAGGCCACGGACACCTACGTGACTCCGCCCCAGATTATATGGATCGACAACTCCACCATAGCGACGCTCGGCAATTTTAGCGCTTCGACGGGTAAGGCGAAGGCGAAAAAGACGTTTAATGTCTCTGCTATTGTCGCCGCGTCACTGGCGGGCCGGCAGGTTTTGAACTACCGGGCGCATCTGCCCGAAGGCAAGCGTAGGATCTTGTACGTGGACACCGAACAGAGCCGTTTCCATTGCCATAACGTGTTGGAACGTATTCTCCGCCTGGCGGGGCTGCCCACCACAACCGACAACGAGAATCTCGATTTCATTTGCCTGCGGGAATACACGCCAGCCGTGCGTATTGAGGTCATCGACTACGCTCTGCGACAGAACAAAGGGTACGGGCTGGTCATCATTGACGGCATCCGCGACCTGATGCTCGACATCAACAGCACCAGCGAATCGGTGGAGGTTATCAACAAGATGATGGAGTGGTCGTCGAAATACGACCTGCATATCCATTGTGTGCTGCACCTGAATAAAGGCGACAACAATGTGCGCGGGCATATCGGCACGGAAATGAGCAATAAGGCGGAAACGGTGCTGGTCATCACCAAGAGTGCGGAGAATCCCGTTATCAGTGAAGTTCATGCGCTGCATATCCGCGAGAAGGAGTTCAAACCGTTTGCTTTTTCCGTTGATGACGAAGGATTGCCGGTCATGGTGGATAACTATTCGTTTGATGGCAGCGTGAGACCGAAGGCCCGGAGCAGCTTCATGGATTTGTCCATCGAGCAGCACCGGGAGGCGCTTTCCGCCGCTTTCGGGGACAGGCCCATCAAAGGTTTCGAGAACGTACTACAGGCTCTCATGGCTTCCTATGAGGCTATCGGGTTCAAACGGGGACGCAGCGTCATGATAAAACTGCTGCAGTACCTGACGGAAAACCTAAAGCTGATCGTCAAACGGGACAAGCTCTTTTATTACGATGTGACCCCGACCGAAGCCTTGCTTTTCGACGAAGAATGCGAGGACGCGGAAGGTGAAAAATAATTTAGTTTACTTTGGTCCGGGTATATATAGGAGAAAAACCAAAGTAAACCGTTTTTTGAAAACAAGTGAAAAGAAAATGACATGACCATAGCGGAAGCAAAACAACTGCGTATCGTGGACTATCTTGCCAGCCTCGGCTACCACCCCCAGAGTGTAACATCGAAACAATACTGGTATTTGTCGCCGCTACGCAATGAGCGTACCCCGTCGTTCAAGGTCAATGACCGGCTCAACGAATGGTATGACTTTGGCGCAGCGACGGGCGGAGACCTTGTGGAACTGGGCAAGCACCTTTACCGGACGGACAGCGTGAGCGAAGTGCTTGCCTATATAGGCAAGCACGAGAACGCTATCCCGATACAAAGGGTGCGGATTCCGGGGACAACGCCCCGACCCGTCGAAGCCGACATGAAGGACGTGCTCATCGTACCGTTGCAGCACCATGCGCTGCTCTCGTACCTTCATTCCCGTGGAATCGACGGAGACATCGGCCGCATGTTCTGCCGGGAGGTCCATTATGAATTGCGGCAACGGCGCTACTTCGCCCTTGCCTTCGGTAACGTGGCGGGCGGGTACGAGATTCGCAATCCTTATTATAAGGGCTGTATCCGGTGTAAGGACATCTCTGTCATCAGGCATTCTCATAGTGAAGCACAGAACCGGGTTTGCGTGTTCGAAGGCTTCATGGATTTTCTCTCTTACCTGACGCTGAAACAGACGGGTGATGATACGGTCTGCATCGGCGCACCTTGCGATTACCTCGTGATGAACTCGGTGAACAACCTGAAAAAGGCTTTGGAACACTTGCAGGTGTACGAGGAAATACACTGTTATCTCGACAATGATCTCGCCGGACAGAAAACGGAAGAGACCATCGCCGGCATGTACGGCAAGCGGGTACACAACGAAGCACTCCGTTATCACGAGTACAAGGACCTGAACGATTACCTGCGTGGAAAGAAACGGTAAGGCATTATCGTTACCCCTCCCTTGAAAGCTCTCCTCCCGGGAGGGCTTTTTTTATGCCCGTTTTTCCCGGTACATTCGCCTTAAAGTATGAAATTAAAGTTCAATTTATATGTTTCGTACTTATTTCTATGTAATAAAATACTGTTTGATATAAAGAGATTTCGTTATATCGAATATAATACATTTCTTTGCATTTGTACTTTCAAAGTTCAATTAAAGTTTAATTTCATACTTAAAAACAAATGAGTTCATACTTTATATTCGCCCTTGTACTGACGGGGCTGTACATCGTCTATTACGCAGTCAATATTACCCGTGACCTGTATGGAAAGAAGGGAACGGAGAAGACTGACGAGGAAGTTTTCGACCTCGGTCCGATGGATGCCACGGAAGAGAGTGTCGAGGTTTCGGAGAACGAGACCGGGTTTAGTATCGGAAATGAGACATGCGACACGGAAGCCGTAGCTGCCCCACCTGCGGTACAAGACGGCGATACAGGGAAAAAGGAGGCAGCCGCGAAAGAGCGGCTTGAAAGGCTGAAGGCCAAGGCGGAGGCGCAGATGGAAGAGATCGCTCCCTACCTGTCCGACGGCTTTACCGACGAAGAGATGTATAAGGCGTTGATTTCCAAAGGACGCTTGGACAACCGTCCCTGCCTGAAATGGAGACCGGTCAAAGATAAGCTGTAAGATGTCGAAAACGAAAAAGATACTATGTGCGCTTTGTTCCATCATCCCCTGTTCAGCTCTGGCGAAAAGCGGCAGCGTGAATTACAGTTGGGGTGCGGATGCGCTGGCGACGATGCACGACTACGTGGTAACGATGATGTTTTACGTCCAAGCTCTATGCTGTGCCATCGCCGGGATTTGTGTGATTGTGTCCGGATTCCAGATTTACGTAAAGATGAACACGGGCGAGGACGGCATCACCAAGTCCATCATAACGCTTGTCGGCGCGTGTCTGTTCCTGATCGGTGCGTTCCTCGTCTTTCCTGCCTTTTTCGGCTATCGCATATAGAAACCGGCAACCGGCGGCGTGTTGCCGCGATGATGATTCGGAAGAACTGCAATACTTACCCTAAAAAATAAATAATCATGTTTCAAAAAACTAAAAGACAAATGAAAAGAATGTTTTCTACGAAAAAGATGCAGATGCTCACGCTGATGTTGCTGTGCGGCACAACAGCCGTCATGGCCCAGAACTCCGCAGGCGATTATTCCGCCGGTACGACTGCACTGGCGACCGTGACGGAGGAAATTGCCAAGTATGTCCCCATCATGGTCAAACTGTGTTACGCCATCGCAGGCGTGGTGGCTATCGTGGGCGCTATCTCGGTATATATCGCCATGAACAACGAGGAGCAGGACGTAAAGAAGAAGATCATGATGGTCGTGGGAGCCTGCATTTTCCTAATCGCTGCCGCACAAGCACTTCCGATGTTCTTCGGTCTCGGCGCATAAACCTCCCGCACGATGAAAGGCAAGGACGAACGTTATCCCGATTACCCGTTGTTCAAGGGTCTGCAACGGCCTTTGGAGTTCATGGGGATTCAGGGACGCTACATCTACTGGGCGGCGGGTGTTGCCGGCGGAGCCATCGTCGGTTTTATAATCGCCTACTGTCTCGCAGGGTTCGTGGTCGGACTGGTCGTGCTGGTTGCGGTCGTCTCGGCGGGTATCGCCTTTATCATGCTCAAACAGCGGAAAGGGCTGCATACCAAGAAAGACGGGCGCGGGGTGTATATCTATGCCCACTCGAAGAAGCTGTGAGAAGAAAAGAAAAACCATCACGGGCAACGTGTGGTCTTGTTGAATGTTGAACGCGGGCCGGCCGCCTGAAATCCGGGCGGCCCGGCCTTTTTATCGTATTTTGAGATGACTTTGTACATCATTCTACTTTTTATCGCCTTGTGTGCCGGCATGGCCCTGTCGGTCTATGCGTTCGGTACCGGAGGCAAGCGCAAGCGTATCTTTCAGGACATCTATTTTTCCGTGGAGGAGACGAACGGCGTGGGTGTGCTCTATACCAAGACGGGCGAATATTCCGCTATCCTGAAAATAGAGAACCCCGTGCAAAAATACTGCGCGAACATCGACAGCTACTATGAGTTCACGCACCTTTTCACCGCCCTCGCACAAACGCTCGGCGAAGGATATGCCCTGCACAAACAGGACATCTTCGTCAGGAAACAGTTCGAGAACGAGACGGGCGACAAACACGAGTTCCTCTCGTCGGCCTACTTCCGCTACTTCAAGGGGCGCAACTACACGGACAGCGTGTGTTACCTGACCATCACACAGGAGGCGAAGAAGAGCCGACTGTTCTCGTTCGACAACAAGAAGTGGCGCGATTTTCTGGTCAAAATCCGCAAAGTGCATGACCAGTTGCACGATGCCGGGGTGCAGGCCAAGTTCCTGAACAAAGCCGAGGCAAGCGAATACGTGGACCGCTACTTTGCCATGAACTTCAAGGACCGGATCGTGTCGATGACCAACTTCAAAGCAGACGACGAGACGGTCTCGATGGGCGACAAACGCTGCAAGGTATATAGTCTTGTCGATGTGGACTGCGCCGCACTGCCTTCACTGATACGACCTTATACCAATATAGAGGTCAATAACACGGATATGCCCGTGGACCTGCTGGCTGCCATCGACAGCATTCCGAGTGCGGAGGCTGTCATCTACAACCAGATTGTCTTCCTGCCCAATCAGAAAAGGGAACTGGCCCTGCTGGACAAAAAGAAGAACCGGCACGCCAGTATTCCCAATCCGAGCAACCAGATGGCCGTGGAGGACATCAAGCGGGTACAGGAGGTCATCGCGCGGGAAAGCAAGCAGCTTGTGTACACCCATTTCAACCTGATTGTCGCCGTACCGACTGGTACGGACCTGCAAAAATGCACGAACCATTTGGAGAACGCTTTCGGGCGTATGGGTATCCATATCTCCAAGAGGGCGTACAATCAGCTGGAACTGTTCGTGAACTCGTTTCCGGGTAACTGCTACGGCATGAACGAGGACTATGACCGCTTCCTGACGCTGGGTGACGCGGCGGTGTGCCTGATGTATAAGGAGCACATACAGCACAGCGAAGAAACACCTCTGAAAATTTACTACACGGACCGCCAAGGCGTGCCGGTGGCTATAGACATCACGGGAAAGGAAGGAAAAAACAAACTGACAGACAACTCGAATTTCTTTTGTTTAGGGCCTTCAGGCAGCGGCAAGAGCTTCCACATGAACTCTGTCGTGCGCCAGTTGTACGAGCAGGGAACGGACGTGGTGATGGTCGATACGGGTAACAGCTACGAGGGGCTTTGCGAGTATCTGGGCGGCAAGTACATTTCCTATACCGAGGAAAGACCGATTACCATGAACCCATTCCGCATCAACCGGGCGGAAATGAATGTGGAGAAAACGGGCTTCCTGAAAAACCTCGTACTGCTCATCTGGAAAGGCTCGCAGGGTACGGTCACAAAGACGGAGGATCGCCTGATAGAACAGGTTATCACGGAGTATTACGACACCTATTTCAATGGGTTCGACGGCTTCACGCCCCTGCAACGGGAGGATTTGCGTAAGGGGCTGCTCATCGACGACCGTAACCATGCCGAGAAGCAGGGCGAAGACGAAGGAGAGCGGGCCGGGCGTATCGAGCGCATGATCGACGAGATGGAACGCCGCCGTAAGGAGCTAAAAGTGGAAGAGCTGTCGTTCAACTCGTTTTATGAGTTTTCCGTGCAGCGCATCCCCGACATCTGTGCCGAGAACCACATTTCGGGCATCGACATCTCGACATACCGTTACATGATGAAGGACTTCTACCGGGGCGGCAATCATGAAAAGACGCTGAATGAGAACATGGACAGTTCACTGTTCGATGAGACGTTTATCGTCTTCGAAATCGACAGTATAAAAGATGATCCTCTCCTGTTCCCTCTTGTCACACTGATTATCATGGACGTGTTTCTGCAAAAGATGCGTATCAAGAAGAACCGTAAGGTACTGGTCATCGAGGAAGCGTGGAAAGCTATTGCCAGCCCGCTCATGGCCGAATACATCAAGTTTATGTACAAGACGGCCCGTAAATTCTGGGCTTCGGTCGGTGTGGTGACGCAGGAAATACAGGACATTATCGGCAGCCCTATTGTCAAGGAGGCCATCATCAACAACTCGGACGTGGTGATGCTGCTCGACCAGAGCAAGTTCCGCGAGCGGTTCGATGAAATCAAGGCTATTCTCGGCCTTACCGACGTGGACTGCAAGAAGATATTCACCATCAACCGGCTGGAAAACAAGGAAGGGCGCAGTTTCTTCCGCGAGGTGTTCATCCGCCGGGGAACGACCAGCGGCGTGTACGGCGTAGAAGAACCAAGAGAATGTTACATGACCTACACCACGGAGCGGGCGGAGAAAGAAGCTCTTAAACTCTATAAACGGGAATTACGGTGCAGTCATCAGGAAGCTATCGAGGCGTACTGCCGCGACTGGAACGCCAGCGGTATCGGGAAGTCCCTGCCGTTCGCCCAAAAGGTCAACGAGGCCGGACGGGTATTGAATCTTCATGTAAAACAATAACAATCAAATTATCAATTACAAAAATGGAAAAGATAGACATCAGCCAAAGTGTAAAGACACTTGAGTTCGGGAGCAAATATGAAGCCCGTATCCAGCGGATATTCCGTGAGTTCGACATCAAGACCATCCGGGATTTATGCCAATGGCCCGGAAAGGACTTGGTAAGGGTACGCGACATGGGTAGAAAAAGCATTGAGGAAATAGAGGAGGTTCTGGAAAGATACAATCTCCGGTTGGGGATGCTCGGTAAGGAACTGGACGAATACGCCGGCATAGAAAATTCCGTACAGGACGAGGAAGAAGAGGCGAAATGGGAACAACGCAGGTACGAGATCGCCAAGGAGGTATTCATACATCACCGTCTGG